>NZ_JBEXOS010000051.1:0-59719 GCF_040611655.1 Streptomyces sp. NPDC006552 | reverse complement strand
TCCACCGCCTCCCACGACGCCTCCAGCAGCAACCGCTGCTGCGGATCCATCGCCAACGCCTCACGCGGCGACACCCCGAAGAACTCCGCGTCGAAGTCGCCCACGTCCGACAGGAAACCGCCGAGCCGGGTGTAGGCGGACGGGGTGGAGCCGTCGCCGTCGAGATCGTTCAGGGCGCCGAGGTTGTCCCAGCCGCGGTCGGCGGGGAAGTCGCCGATGGCGTCCTCGCCTTGCCGGAGCAGGTCCCAGAACTGTTCGGGGGTCTCGACGCCGCCGGGGAAGCGGCAGCCCATGCCGATGACGGCGATGGGCTCGTCGGCCGGGGGAACGGCGCGGGCCGCGGGGGTCCTGGTGGAGTCGGAGGGGTCGGCCAGGCCGGCCGGTGCCAGTTCCGCCAGGAGGAGTTCCGTGACGGCTTCGGGCGTCGGGTGGTCGAAGACGAGAGTCGCGGGCAGGGGTGTGCCGGTTGCCTGGGAGAGGGTGTTGCGCAGTTCGAGGGCGGTCAGGGAGTCGAGACCCAGTTGCGTGAAGGGTGTGTCGGGGCGGATCTGCGTACCCGGGGCGTGTCCGAGCACGGTCGCCAGCGCTGTGCGCACCAGCTCGTCGACAGCGTCCCTGCGGCGCGCCTCCGGCAGCCGCAGGAGGCCGAGCGGCGAATCCGCCTGCGTGGCGGAGGTGGCGGCCGTACGCAGGGCCGGGCGGCCGGCCAGCGTGCGCAGCAGCGGGGGCAGCCGGTCGGCGGCCCGGCGCAGGGCCGTGCGGTCGAGGCACAGCGGCAGCGGCACGCTCCCGATAGGTGTCAGGGCGCGGTCGAAGAGGTCGAGGGCGTCCTCGGTGGGCAGGGCGCCGATGCCGTTCCGGGCGGCGCGGTCCTGGGCGGCGCCGGTGCGGTTCCGCGTCATCGTGCTGTCCGCTTCCCACAGGCCCCAGGCGATGGAGACCGCCGGCCGGCCCTCCGCGCGCAGGCGGGTGGCGTAGGCGTCGAGGAAGGCGTTCGCGGCGACGTAGTTGCCCTGTCCGGGTCCCGAGAAGGCGGCGGCGGCCGAGGAGAAGAGGACGAACGCCGAGAGGTCGAGGCCGCGGGTCAGTTCGTGGAGGTTGACCGCCGCGTCGACCTTGGGACGCAGCACGGTGGCCAGTCGGTCGTGGGTCAGCGAGGTGATGATGCCGTCGTCGAGTGATCCCGCGGCGTGCACCACGGCGCCGAGCGGGTGTGCGGGCGGCAGGCTGTTGAGCGCGTCGGCGAGGGCGTCGCGGTCCGCTGCGTCGCAGGCGACGACGGTGGTCCGGGCTCCCAGGGCCGTGAGTTCGGCCGTGAGTTCGGCGGCGCCGGGGGCCTGCGTGCCGCGCCGGGTGACAAGGAGCAGGTGGCGGACTCCGTGCCGGACGACGAGGTGGCGGGCGACGGCCGAGCCGACGCTGCCGGTGCCTCCGGTGATGAGGACGGTGCGGTCCGTCGGGAAGGCGCCGCCCCGCTGCTCGACGGCGTCCGGGGCGAGCGAGAGGTTCGGGGCCAGGAACTGACCTGCGCGTAGCGCGAGTTCGTCGTGGCCGTACCGTGCGGCGCTCTTGAGCTCCTCGTCGGTGGGGGTGGTGTCGGCGTCGAGGAGCAGGATCCGTCCGGGGTTCTCCGAGGCCGCGGACTTCACCAGGCCCCGGACCGCGGCGGTGGCCGGGTCCGGCACGGTCTCCCCGTCGAGGACGGCGGCCGCGCCGCGCGTGAGCACCAGCAGGCGCGCGCCGGCCGCTCGTGGAGCGGTGAGCCAGCCCTGCAAGAGAGTAAGGGCCCGGGAGGTGGCGGTGTGCACCGCGGCGGCCACGTCCGTGCCGGACCCGGCCCCCGCGTGGGCCTCGGCTTCGACGGCGCTCCAGGAGACGACGACCAGGTCAGGGAGAGGGGCGTCCGAGGTCTCGGCCAGAGCGGCGAGCAGCTCGTCCGGTGTGTGCAGCGCGGTGGTCGGGTCCTGTTGCGGCGCGATGGTGGCGGCAGGGTCGAGCGGACTCCACGTGACGGTGTACAGGTCGCTTCCACGCCTGCGCGTGGTGGCGGGGAGCCGGTCGGGGTCGAAGGGCAGGTCCGTGACGCCGCGGGCGGTGAGGACCGGGGCCCCGGCGCCGTCCAGGAGCCTGAGCGAGGCTTCTGTCTCCGAGCGCGCTATGACGTGCAGCCGTACGTGCGTGGCGGCACGCGCGTGGACGGCGAGGTCGGACCAGGACACGAGGCGGGGAACGGAACGGCCGAGCGCGCCGATCGCCACGAGTGCGCTGTCGAGCAGCAGGGGGTGTACGGCGAATCCGACCGCCTCGGCCGCCTTCGTCTCCGGGAGGGCCGCCTCGGCGAACACCTCCTCGCCCAGGCGCCAGGCCGCGGTCAACACCCGCGGCTCCGCCGGGAAGTCCAGCGTCTCGTACAGCTCGTCCAGGTCTACGGGGGTCGCGCCGGGTGGGGGCCACACCCCCGCCGGCTCGGTGTCGGCCGAGTCGGCCGTGTCGACGTGGGTGGTGAGGATGCCGTGCGCGTGCCGGGTCCAGGGCCGGGACGCGTCGGCGAGGTCGGGGTCGTAGGGCCGTGCGTACAGGGCGAAGGTCCAGCGCTGTTCGCCCGCCACTGCCTCGGTGACGGTCTGGATCTCGGTCTCGCCGGTGCCGGGCAGCGGCAGCGGCTCGTCGACGTGCAGTTCGGTGAGGCGGTGGGCGCCGAGGGCGCGCCCTGTGTGCAGCGCCAGGTCGGTGAGGACGGAGGCGGCGACGAGGGTCCCGCCGCCGGTGGCGAGGCCGGCCAGCCAGGGTTGCGTGCGTGCCGAGAGGCGGCCGGTCGCCACCACGCCGTTGGAGTCGGCGAGGCCGATCCCGGCGGAGAGGAGCGGGTGTTCACCCCGGTGCCCGAGGCGACCGGCGACCGGGTCAAGCCAGTAGCGCTGCCGCTGGAAGGGGTAGGTCGGAAGCAGGACCGGCTCCGAGGTGTCCGGCAGCAGGGCTCCCCAGTCGACCGTCCGGCCGGAGGCGTGCAGCGTCGCGAGCGCGGCGACTGCCGTCCGGGGCTCGTCCCGGTCCTTGCGCAGCACGGGAACGAGAACCGTGCCGTCGGCCCCGCCGTCCGGGAGGCAGTTCTGGGCGAGGGCGGTGAGGGTGCCGTCCGGGCCGATCTCCAGGAAACGTGTCACGCCCTGGGCGGCCAGGGCACGCACACCGTCCGCGAAACGCACCGCTTCCCGCACGTGCCGCACCCAGTACTCGGCCGACGCCAACTCGCCCTCGGTGGCGAGACGTCCGGTCACATTCGACACGACGGGGATCGACGGGACCGCGTACGTGATCCGCTCGGCCACCGCCCGGAAAGCGTCGAGCATCGGCTCCATGAGCGGCGAGTGGAAGGCGTGCGAGACGCGCAGGCGGGAGGTGCGTCGGCCCTGTTGCTTCAGCGCTTCAGCGACCGCGGTGACAGCTGCTTCGGCGCCCGCGATGACGACAGCCCGCGGCCCATTGACGGCCGCGATCGACACTCCCTCGACCAGCAGCGGAAGCACCTCCGCCTCCGCCGCCTCCACAGCCACCATCACGCCACCGGCGGGCAACTCCTGCATCAGCCGGCCACGCGCCACCACCAGCGCACACGCATTCTCCAGCGACATCACCCCCGCCACATGCGCGGCAGCGATCTCACCGATGGAGTGCCCCATGACGAAGTCCGGACGAACCCCGAACGACTCGACCAAGCGATAAAGCGCGACCTCCACCGCGAACAACGCGGGCTGCGTCCACTCCGTACGAGCCAGGCGCTCGGCGTCATCACCGAAGACGACGTCCCGCAGCTCCTCCCCCGCCTGCGCGCACACCGCATCGAAAGCCGCCGCGAACACCGGGAACGCGTCGTACAGTTCACGCCCCATCCCGAGCCGCTGCGCACCCTGGCCCGCGAACAAGAACGCCGTCCTGCCTCCGCGGCGGGCGGTGCCGGTGACGACGTCGGGTGAGGTGCCGTCGCCCGCGAGGGACGTGAGGGCGGCGGTGAGGCTGTCACGGTCGGTTCCGAGGACGACGGCGCGTTGTTCGAAGAGGGAGCGGTGGGCGAGGGTGTGGGCGACGGCCCGGCAGTCGGTGTCCGGGTCTGTGCCGAGGTGGGTCAGGAGGGCGGTGGCCTGGTCCTTCAGGGCTTCGGTGGTGCGTGCGGAGAGGGTCCAGGGGATCACCGGCGGGAGCGGGCGGGTGGCGGGCGCGTCGTCCTCCTGCGTCTCCGCCGCTTCTGGCGCGGGTGCCTCTTCCAGGATGACGTGGGCGTTGGTGCCCGAGACGCCGAACGCGGACACCCCGGCGCGCCGGGGGCGGTCGGTGGGTGGCCAGGCGACGGGTTCGGTGAGGAGGCGTACGTTGCCCTCGGTCCAGTCGACCTTCGTGGTGGGGGCGTCGACGTGCAGGGTGCGGGGCAGGCCCGCGTGGCGCAGGGCCATGACCATCTTGATGACGCCGCCGACACCGGCGGCCGCCTGGGTGTGGCCGATGTTCGACTTGAGGGAGCCCAGCCACAGCGGGCGTTCGGCGGGCCGGTCCTGGCCGTAGGTGGCGAGCAGGGCCTGTGCCTCGATGGGGTCGCCGAGGCTGGTGCCGGTGCCGTGCGCCTCGACGGCGTCGACGTCCTGGGGGGTGAGGCCGGCGGAGGCGAGGGCCTGGCGGATGACGCGCTGCTGGGAGGGGCCGTTGGGGGCGGTGAGGCCGCTGCTGGCGCCGTCCTGGTTGACGGCCGAGCCGCGGATCACGGCGAGTACGGGGTGGCCGTTGCGGCGGGCGTCGCTGAGGCGTTCGAGGAGCAGGACGCCGGCGCCCTCGCCCCAGCCGGTGCCGTCAGTGGCGTCGGCGAAGGACTTGCAGCGGCCGTCGGGCGCAAGGCCGCGCTGGCGGCTGAACTCCAGGAAGGTGACCGGGGTCGACATGAACGCGACGCCCCCGGCGAGGGCGAGGTCGCACTCGCCCTGGCGCAGGGACTGCACGGCGAGGTGCAGGGCGACGAGCGAGGAGGAGCACGCGGTGTCGACAGTGAGGGCGGGCCCCTCGAAGCCGAAGGTGTAGGAGACGCGGCCCGACGCGATGCTCGCCGCGCTGCCGTTGCCGAGGTAGCCCTCGACGCCGGGGGGCGGCTCGGGGAAGCGGGTGGCGTAGTCGTTGTACATGACTCCGGCGAAGACGCCGGTGGCGCTGGAGCGCAGGTCCGAGGGGCGCAGTCCGGCCCGTTCGAGGGATTCCCAGACGAGTTCGAGCAGCAGGCGCTGCTGGGGGTCGGTGGCGAGCGCCTCGCGCGGTGACATGCCGAAGAAGGCAGGGTCGAAGTCGGCGGCGTCGTGCAGGAAGCCGCCTTCGCGGGTGTAGCAGGTTCCGGGGGTCGCCGGGTCGGGGTCGTAGAGGCCGTCGAGGTCCCAGCCGCGGTCGTCCGGGAACGCGGTGACGCCGTCGGTGCCGGTGTCGACGAGGTGCCACAGCTCCTCGGGGGTACGGACCCCGCCGGGGTAGCGGCAGCTCATGGAGACGACGGCGATCGGTTCCGTCGCCCTGCTCTCGACCTGGCGCAGCCGGGCGCGGGTGCGCTGCAGGTCGTTGGAGACGCGGGTCAAGAAGTCGTGCAGCTTGTCCTCGCTCACAGGGCGGTCTCCCTTCGGCGGCGGGCACGCTGGCTCCGCCGGTGGGCACGGGGGTATCGGGCGGGCCCCGGCGCCTTGTGGGCGCCGGGGCCGGTGAGGGGCGGGCGTGCCACCCGATGCCCTCGTGGGGACAGGCCGTGGCGCTCCCGGTGCCGGGCCTGTCCCTGGGGCCGATTATGGGAAGGGCCGGGCCGGTGTACGGGCTGTCGGCGGGGTGCTCTAAGAGAACTTCTAGCGTTGCCGGCCGGCGCGGGGTCCGTCCGTGAGCTGGGCGTCCGGCGGGGACGGCCGCGCACCGGCCCGGCTTACAGGGCGAGGGTCGTGGCGAGGACGCTGTCGGGGACGCGGGGCAGCAGGCCGAGGTCCGCGGAGCGGTCGAGCAGGGCGCGCACGGCGTGCAGGCCGTTCTCGCCGAGGTCGGCGGTGAACTCGTTGACGTACAGGTCGATGTGCTGGTCGGCGACGTCGGGTTCCATCTCCTGTGCGTGGTGCAGGACGTAGGCGCGGGAGGCTCCGGGGTCGCGGCGGGCGGCCCGGACGGAGGCGCGGGTGGCGTCGGCGAGGCCGCGCAGGAGGGGTGTTCCGAGGGAGCGGCGGGCGACGATGGCGCCGAGCGGGATGGGCAGTCCGGTGCGCTTCTCCCACTCCTCGCCCATGTCGGCCGTGCAGTGCAGGCCGTAGCGGCCGTAGGTGAAGCGGGCCTCGTGGATGACGAGCCCGGCGTCCACGAGGCCGTCGCGGACGGCGGGCATGATCTCGTGGAACGGCAGGACGACGATCTCTCCGACGCCGCCGGGCACGGCGTCGGCCGCCCACAGCCGGAAGAGCAGGTAGGCCGTGGAGGTGGTGCTGGGGACGGCGACGCGTGCCCCGGCGAGCGCGGCGGGTTCGCCCGGCTCCGCGACCAGGACGAGCGGGCCGCAGCCGTGTCCGAGGGCGCCGCCGCAGGGGAGCAGCGCGTAGTCGTCCAGGATGTGCGGCAGGACGCCGTAGGAGACCTTCAGGATGTCGAGTTCGCCGCGCCGGGCCTGGCCGTTGGTGATGTCGATGTCGGCGAGGGTGAGGTCCACCTCGGGGGCGTCGGGGAGCAGTCCCTGGGTCCAGGCGTGGAAGACGAAGGTGTCGTTGGGGCAGGGGGAGTGCGCGAGGGTCAGCGGTGCCGGCATGGGGTCCCCTTCGTGGGATGTGCGGTGGGCGGACGTGTCCTCAGCAAAGCCGTTGCGGATGTGGGGTTTTCCCCAGACTGCCCTCCACGAGGATGGGGGAGCCCCACCCGACGCGGCGTCGGTGCCCGCCGACGGGCCCGGGGTCCGCGGCGGCCGGATCCTCGGCCGCTCCCGCGGGCCCGTGACGGTCCACGGCTTGCGACGGAGTGTCCGTGTGGTGCGGTCCCGGCCCTCGTGCCCGCCCCTCTTCGGGCACGAGGGCCAAGACTGTGGCCCGTCCGCGCCGGTCCGCCCCGGGCTCACCGGCGAGGCATCCGCGCCCCGTGCGCAGTCCCACTACGCGTGCCGCCAGGCACTGAACGAGGAGGTTTCCGGCCATGGACGCTGGGCTCAAGCGCGAACTGGAGGAGAAGGTCTTCTCCGGTGAGCGGCTGTCCCGCGAGGACGGCATCGCCCTGTACGAGTCGGACGACCTGGCGTGGCTGGGCGGTCTGGCGCACGAGGTGCGCACGCGCAAGAACGGTGACGTGGTGCACTTCAACGTCAACCGGCACCTCAATATGACCAATGTGTGCACCGCCTCGTGCGCCTACTGCTCCTTCCAGCGCAAGCCGGGCGAGCAGGACGCGTACACGATGCGCATCGAGGAGGCCGTCCGCCTGGCGAAGGCGATGGAGAACGAGCACCTCTCGGAGCTGCACATCGTCAACGGCCTGCACCCGAACCTGCCGTGGCGCTACTACCCGCGTTCGCTGCGTGAGTTGAAGAAGGCGCTGCCGCACGTCGGCCTGAAGGCGTTCACGGCCACCGAGATCCACCACTTCGAGACGATCAGCGGGATGAGCGCGTCCGAGATCCTCGACGAGCTGATCGACGCCGGCCTGGAGTCGCTGACCGGTGGTGGCGCGGAGATCTTCGACTGGGAGGTCCGTCAGCACATCGTGGACCACCGCACCCACTGGGAGGACTGGTCCCGGATCCACCGCCTCGCGCACGAGAAGGGTCTGAAGACCCCGTGCACCATGCTCTACGGGCACATCGAGGAGCGCCGCCACCGCGTCGACCACGTGCTGCGCCTGCGTGAACTGCAGGACGAGACGGGCGGTTTCCAGGTCTTCATCCCGCTGCGCTACCAGCACGACTTCGTGGACATGAAGGACGGGAAGATCCGCAACCGGCTGCAGGCGCGCACCACCATGGCCACCGGCGCCGAGGCCCTGAAGACGTTCGCGGTCTCCCGGCTGCTGTTCGACAACGTCCCGCACGTCAAGGTCTTCTGGGTCATGCACGGTGTCCAGACGGCGCAGCTCGCCCTCCAGCACGGTGCCGACGACATGGACGGCTCGGTCGTCGAGTACAAGATCACGCACGACGCCGACAACTACGGCACCCCGAACAAGCTGACCCGCGAGGACCTCCTCGACCTGATCCGCGACGCCGGCTTCCGCCCGGTCGAGCGGAACACCCGCTACGAGATCATCCGCGAGTACGACGGTCCCGACCCGGCCCGCCGCGAGGCGCCGCAGCCGATGCGCGTGTGACCCCCGAGCACCTCTCGTGAACCGGCGCGCACGACCCACCTCACATGCGTGCGCGCGCCAAGACGACACTGCCAGGCAGGTGTGTATGTCCCCGCAGACAACGAACGACGAGGACCTGGAAGTCTGGATCGACCAGGACCTGTGCACCGGTGACGGTATCTGTGCCCAGTACGCGCCCGAGGTGTTCGAGCTGGACATCGACGGACTCGCCTACGTCAAGAGCGACCAGGACGAACTGCTCCAGGCGCCGGGTGCGACGACGCCGCTCCGCCTGGAGCTGCTCACCGACGTGGTGGACTCGGCCAAGGAGTGCCCCGGCGAGTGCATTCACGTGCGCCGGGTCTCCGACCAGGTCGAGGTGTACGGCCCCGGGGCCGACGACTGATCCCGCCTCCCCTCCCTCGCGGTCACCGAGCGCCGCCCGGTGGCCGCGGGGGCCGGGCACGGGCACACCGACCTACCGGAAGGACACGTACGTCCCATGAGTTCCCCCACCGACAACCTGTGGATCCGCAGGTTCCGGCCCTCCCCCGGCGCCGCCGAGCGGCTGGTGTGCTTCCCGCACGCCGGTGGTTCGGCCAGCTTCTACGTGCCGGTCGCCGGCGCGCTCAGCCCCCGCGTCGACGTCGCCGCGATCCAGTACCCCGGGCGGCAGGACCGGCGGCTGGAAGAGGGCCCCGCCTCGGTGGCGGACCTCGCCGACCAGGTCGCCGGGGCCCTCGCGGCGTGGGACGACGACCGTCCGCTGACCTTCTTCGGCCACAGCATGGGCGCGCTGGTCGCGTTCGAGGTGGCGCGCCGCATGGAGCGCACCGGGTCCGGGCCGGTCCGGCTGTTCGCGTCGGGGCGACGGGCGCCGTCCCGCGTCCGGGACGAGCGTGTCCACACCCTCGACGACGACGGTGTGATCGCCGAACTGCGGGCGCTCGCCGGCACGGACGCCCAGGTCCTCCAGGACGAGGAGCTGCTGCGCATGGTGCTGCCGGCGATCCGCAGCGACTACCGGGCGGTGGAGACCTACCGCTGCGACCCGGGGGCGACCGTCAGCTGTCCCGTGACCGTCCTGACCGGTGACGCGGATCCGCGGACGACGCTTGCGGAGGCACACGCCTGGAGCGAGCACACCACGGCCGGTTCGGACGTGCGGGTCTTCACCGGCGGTCACTTCTTCCTCTCGGAGCGGCCCGCCGAGGTCCTGGCCGTTCTCGACGAGCACTTCGCCGCCCCCGCCCGCCAGGGCTGACCGCCACCCGCCCCTCCTCCCCCTTGCTCCCCCGTCTTTCCCCTCGACCCGTTCCGGGAGTTGTGCACGATGACCGAGCAACTCGCCCCCGAGTACGCGCAGTCGACGCCGGTGCGCCGACGCCGTCCCCGGGTGGGCCACATCCAGTTCCTCAACTGCCTGCCACTGTTCTGGGGGCTTGCGCGCACCGGCACCCTCCTGGACATGGACCTGCGCCCCGACACGCCGGACGGTCTCAACGACGCTCTCGCGGCGGGCGAGCTCGACATGGGCCCGATCAGCCTCCTCGAGTTCCTGCGTCACGCCGACGACCTGGTCGCACTGCCGGACATCGCGGTCGGCAGCGACGGTGACGTCATGTCCTGCCTGATCATCAGCCAGGTGCCGCTGGAGGAGCTGGACGGGGAGCGCGTCGCGCTGGGCTCGACCAGCCGCACGTCCGTGCGGCTCGCGCAGCTGCTCCTCGCCGAGCAGGTCGGCGTGCGGCCCGAGTACTACGTGTGCCCGCCGGACCTGCGCACCATGATGGCCGAGGCGAAGGCGGCGGTGGTCATCGGTGACGCCGCGCTGCGGGCGGCGCTGCACGAGGCGCCCCGGATGGGACTCCAGGTGCACGACCTGGGCCGCATGTGGAAGCAGTGGACGGGGCTGCCGTTCGTCTTCGCCGTGTTCGCCGCGCGCCGTGACTTCCTCGCCCGGGAACCGGAGCTGGTGCGCCGGGTCCACGCGGACCTGCTCGCCTCCCGCGACCTGTCGCTGACGGAGGTGGCCAAGGTCTGCGAACAGGCCTCCCAATGGGAGGAGTTCGACGCCTCGACGCTGGAGCGCTACTACACCACGGCTCTCGACTTCACCCTCGGCGCCGCGCAGCTCGCCGGCATCACCGAGTTCGCCCGCCGGGTCGGCGGCGGCGACGAGGGGTTCCCGCCCGACGTCGCCGTCCGGCTGCTCGACCCCGCCGCCTCCTGAACCGTTCACCGTCACCGGAAAGGCCAGGACACCATGTCCCGACCCGCACAGCATCCGCTCCAACCCGTGCTCGACCGTGCCGCGGCCGGTGGGCGGATCACGCCGGAAGAGGCCCTGGACCTCTACCGTGACGCTCCGCTGCACGCGCTGGGTGCCGCCGCGGACGCCGTACGCCGCCGTCTGTACGCGGACACGGAACACATCGCGACGTACATCATCGAGCGGAACATCAACTACACGAACGTGTGCGTCACGGCGTGCAAGTTCTGCGCCTTCTACGCCGCCCCGAAGGACACCGCCAAGGGCTGGACGCGGGACCTCGACGACATCCTTCGCCGCTGCGCCGAGACCGTCGAACTGGGCGGCACCCAGATCATGTTCCAGGGCGGCCACCACCCCGACTACGGCGTCGAGTACTACGAGAAGCACTTCTCCGCGATCAAGGAGGCCTACCCGCAGCTGGTCATCCACTCGCTGGGCGCGTCCGAGGTCGAGCACATGGCCCGGATCTCGAAGGTCTCCGTCGAAGAGGCGATCACCCGCATCCACAAGGCGGGCCTGGACTCGTTCGCGGGCGCCGGGGCCGAACTGCTGCCGGCCCGGCCGCGCAAGGCGATCGCGCCGCTGAAGGAGTCCGGCGAGCGCTGGCTGGAGATCATGGAGACCGCGCACGGGCTCGGCGTGGAGTCCACCTCGACCATGCTGATGGGCACCGGTGAGACCAACGCCGAGCGCATCGAGCACCTGCGCATGATCCGCGACGTACAGGACCGCACGGGCGGCTTCCGCGCCTTCATCCCGTACACGTACCAGCCGGAGAACAACCACCTCAAGGGGCGCACGCAGGCCACGCTCTTCGAGTACCTGCGCATGATCGCCATCGCGCGCCTCTTCCTCGACAACGTCCGCCACATCCAGGGCTCCTGGCTGACCACCGGCAAGGAGATCGGCCAGCTCTCCCTGCACTACGGCGCGGACGACCTCGGCTCGATCATGCTGGAGGAGAACGTCGTCTCCTCCGCCGGCGCCAAGCACCGCTCCAACCTGGTGGAGCTGCTCACCCTGATCCGGGGTGCGGGCCGCGTCCCGGCGCAGCGCAACACGGTCTACGAGCACCTGGCCGTCCACGACGACCCGGCCAACGACGCCGTCGACGAACGGATCGTCTCGCACGTGTCCTCCACCGCGATCGCGGGCGGCACCGCCCACCCCGAGCTGAAGCTGATCGCCGCCACCTGAGCGCGGCCGCGTGTCCGGGGCCCACACGTGTGGGCCCCGGACACGCGCTTTCGCTCATCCCCACACGCGGTGCCATCCCCCACCCCTGCACACGAGGACGGAGAAGCCCATGGCAGGCGCCATTCACGCCACGGGTCTGGTCAAGACCTTCGGCGAGGTCCGGGCCGTGGACGGAGTAGACCTTGACGTGCCGGAAGGCGGCGTGCTCGGACTGCTCGGCCCCAACGGAGCGGGCAAGACCACGATCGTGCGACTGCTCACCACCCTGCTGCGCCCCGACGCGGGAACCGCCGTCGTGGCCGGTCACGACGTGGTCCGCGCACCGGACGGGGTCCGGCTCTCGATCGGGCTCTCGGGCCAGTTCGCGGCCGTGGACGACCGGCTGACGGGCCGTGAGAACCTCCGCATGATCGGCGAACTGTACGGCCTGCGCACGCGGGCCGCCCGGCAGCGGACCGACGAGCTCCTCGACCGGTTCGATCTGAGCGCGGCCGCCGACCGGATGTCGAGCACCTACTCCGGCGGCATGCGGCGCCGCCTCGACCTGGCCTGCGCGCTGGTGGTCCGGCCCGCGGTGATGTTCCTCGACGAACCGTCCGTGGGCCTCGACCCCACCAGCCGGCTGATGCTGTGGGACGCCATCGAGGACCTGGTCGCCCAGGGCACCACGCTGCTGCTGACCACCCAGTACCTGGAAGAGGCCGACCGGCTGGCCCGGGACATCGCCGTGGTCGACCACGGGCGGATCATCGCGCGGGGCACCCCGCGCGACCTGAAGGCGCAGGCGGGCGGCCAGCACATCGAGGTCGTCGTCGCCTGGCCCGAGCAACTCGACCCGGCCGCGCGCCTGTTGGCCCGGTTCGGCACCCGCACCCCGGACGTGGACCGGCCGCGCGGCACGGTCTCCGTGCCCGTCGACGGCGGGGTGCGGCTGCTGACGGAGGTCATCGCCGCCCTCGACGAGGACGGCATCGAGATCACCGACATCGGACTGCGCCGCCCCACGCTGGACGAGGTCTTCCTCGCCCTCACCGACGACACCCCCACCGACGACACCCCGCGGGACCCCGGACGCACGGCGGTCGGCGCCGGCGCGCCGAGCGAGAAGGAGTGATGAACGTGTCGGCAGCGGCACCCCCCGTACCCGATTTCCGGCCCGGCACGGCCGCCAAGTCCGTGCGCGACGTCCTCGTCGTCACCCGGCGCAATATGATCCGGATGGTGCGGATCCCCGAGGTCCTCATCCTCAGCCTGGTCCAGCCCGTGGTCTTCGTGCTGCTCTTCGCGTACATCTTCGCCGGGTCGTTCAGCCTGCCCGGCGCGGAGGGCGCCACGGCGTACCGCGAGTACATGATGCCGGGCTTCTTCGCGCAGACCATCGCCTTCGCCACGGCGAGCAACAGCAGCGTCAGCATGGCCAACGACGTACAGAGCGGCATGGTGGACCGGTTCCGGTCGCTGCCCATGGCGCGCGGCGCGCTGCTCACCGGCCGTACTGTCGCGGACCTGGTGCAGAACACCATCATCGTGGCCGTGATGATCCTGTGCGCGCTGATCGTCGGCTGGCGCATCCACCACGGACTGCTGCGCGCCGTCGCGGCGTTCGCGCTGCTGCTGCTCCTGGGCTACGCGCTGTCGTGGGTGGGCGTCGTGATCGGTCTGTCGGTACGCGCCCCGGAAGCGGCGGCCACCAGCAACTTCCTGTGGCTGTTCCCGCTGACGTTCCTGTCGAACGCGTTCGTGGCGCCCTCCACGCTGCCGACCGTGCTGCGGTGGGCCGCGGAGTGGAACCCGCTCAGCGCCACGGTGCAGGCGGCCCGCCAGCTGTTCGGCAACCCGGGGCTGACCGCCACGGGCGCCTGGCCGGCCCAGCACCCGGTCCTGGTGTCGCTGGGCTGGTCGGTGCTGATCGCCGTGGTGGGCCGGACCCTCGCGGTACGCCGCTACCGTTCGTCCGGCTCGTGAGGGGGGACCCGGTGACCACGGACGCCGCGTTCCGCGCCGACCTGCTGCGCCCGGTGCACGAACTGCTCGCCGGGCATGCGGCCCGGCAGCCGGACCGGACGGCGTTCGAGGACGCCCGCCGCTGCGTGACCTGGGCCGAACTCGACCGGCGTACCGCACGGGTCGCCGGCCACCTGGTGGGGCTCGGGCTCGAACGGGGAGCCTCAGCAGTGATCTACCTGCCCAACCGCGTGGAGACGGTGGAGAGTTACCTCGCCATCACCCGCGCCAGCGCCGTGGGCGTGCCGCTGAACCCGAAGTCGACCGACGCGGAACTGGCGCACCTCCTCGACGACTGCGCGGCCCGCCTCGTCATCACCGGCGCCGCCCAGCTGCCGCAGGTGCGCCGGGTGCTCGCCGCGCGGCCGGACATCCCGGTGGTCCTGGTCGGCCAGGACTCCGAGCCGGGCTTCGCGGAGGCCGCCGACCAGGAGCTGCCGCGCTGGGAGGAGCTGGCGCTGACGTGGTCCCTGCGCGATCCGCCCCGCGACGACCTGGGCCTCGACGAGCCCGCCTGGATGCTGTACACGTCCGGGACGACCGGACTGCCCAAGGGGGTCGTGTCGACGCAGCGGACCTCGCTGTGGGCGACGGCCGCCTGCAACGCCCCGCTGCTCGGCCTCACCCCGCAGGACCGCGTGGTGTGGCCGATGCCGCTGTTCCACGCCGTGGCACACAACGTGTGTGTGCTCGGCGTGGTCGCGGTCGGCGCCACCGCCTGCATCACCGACGGCCTCGCCGCCGACGAGGTGCTGCGCCGGGCGGTCGCGCAGGACGCCACCTTCCTGGTGGGGGTGCCGACGATGTACCACCAGATGGCGGAGCTCGCCCGGTCCGGACAGACGCGGGTGCCGCCGCTGCGGGTGTGCATGGTGGCCGGGTCGTCGTGCCCGCAGTCCTTGCACGAGTCGTTCCGGTCCGCGTTCGGCATCGCGCTCCTCGACAGTTACGGCTCGACCGAGACCGGCGGCGCGATCACCACGAACCTGCCCGGGGGCCCCTACGTCCCCGGTTCGTGCGGGGTGCCGCTGCCGGGCCTGACGCTGCGGCTCACGGACCCGCGCACCGGCGACGAGGTGGAGCGGGGCGCCGAGGGCGAGATCTGGGTGGCGAGCCCCGCGCTGATGCTCGGCTACCACCAGCAGCCGGAGGAGACCGCCGCCGTACTGTCCGACGGCTGGTACCGCACCGGCGACCTGGCCCGGCAGGACGCGGACGGCTATGTGACCATCACGGGCCGGCTCAAGGAGCTGATCATCCGCGGCGGGGAGAACATCCACCCCCGCGAGGTGGAGCAGGTGCTCGCCCAGGCGCCCGGGGTCGCGGACGCGGCCGTCGCCGGCGTCCCCCACGAGTCGCTCGGCGAGGTCCCGGTCGCCTACGTGGTGCCCGCGGCGGGCGGCCTGAACGTGGAGGCGGTGCTGGCGGCCTGCCGTCAACGGCTGTCGGCGTTCAAGCTCCCGGAGGAGATCCACGAGGTCGCCGAGGTGCCGCGCAACCCGGCCGGGAAGGTCGCCCGCAAGCTCCTCGCGGGGCTGCCCGCACGGCTGTTGTGGCGCAGGTCCCGGCAGCCCGTCGAGACGGCGGCCCGCTCCACGGGCGCCGTCGGGCTCGGTGTGGACGACGCGGGGCATCCCCTGCTGTCGGCCGCGGTCGAACTGCCGGAACGCGACGAGCTGGTGTGCACCGGGCGGATCACCGCGGCCGACGCCGACCCGACCCTGCTGCGGCGCGTGGGCGGCGCGACGGTGGTCGCCGGGGCCGTCCTCCTCGACCTGGTGCTGCACGCGGCGGGCCGGGCCGGCTGCGCCCGCATCTGTGAGCTGTCGGCGGAGAGCCCGCTGGTGCTGCCGCGCGACGAGGGCGTACAACTGCGCGTGTCCGTCGGCGCGCCGGACGCCGGGGGTGTGCGGCGGGTGACGGTGCACGGGCGCCGGGACGCGCGCGGTGCGGCCGGGCGCCCCTGGGTCCGGCACGCCTCGGCGACGGTCGCGGCCGGCGCCGCGCCGCAGCCCGGGACCGGTCTGGCGGTGTGGCCGCCGCACGGCGCGCAGCGCGTCACCGAGGCGGCCGGCGGCCGGGACACCGCGCGGGTGCCGCGCGGGGTGTGGCGGCGCGACGACGATTTCTTCGTGGAGGTGTCGCTGCCCGACTGGGCGGCGGCGCAGGAGAGCCCCGCCCTGCATCCGGCGCTGCTCGACGCGGCTCTCGCGAGCGCGGTGCGCCACTGCGGGTCCGGCGCGCAGGACGTGGTGGCGGTGGGCTGGGGCGAGGTGTCGCTGTACGCCGTGGGCGCGTCGGTGCTGCGGGTGCGGCTGCGGCGCACGGCGGACGGGACCTGGGACGTCGAGGCCGCCGACGGCGCCGGTGACCCGGCGCTCGACGCGCGTTCGGTGCGGTGCGCCCCGCTCGCGGTAGACGACGTGCGGCTCGCGTCGGCGGTCCAGCAGGACGGTCTGTTCGAGGAGGGGTGGACGGATGTGGACCTGCCACGGGCCGCGTCGCGCGCGGGCCGGTGGGCCGTCGTCGGCCCGGACCCCCATGGCGTCCGGGCCGGCCTGATGTCGGCGGGCCGCTACGCCGAGGCCCACCCCGGTCTGCCGACGCTCCTGACAGCGGTGACGGAGGAGGCCGCGCCCGTCCCGGACGTCGTGGTCGTCTCCCCCGGCGCGGCCTGCCCCCCGGACGCGGACCCGGCCGACGCGGTACGCGCGGCGGTCGCCGAATCCCTGGAGTGGGTACGGCACTTCGCACATCCGCTGCTCGCACAGACCCGGCTCGTCGTACTCACCCGGGGCGCGGCCGCCGCGACGGACGATGACCCGGCGGACGCCGCCGCGGCCGCCGCGTGGGGGCTGGTCGGCGCCGCCCAGGACCGGGCGCCCGGACGGTTCGTGCTCGTGGACACGGATGCCGCGAAGCGGTCCTGGCGACGGGTGGAGCCCGCGGTGGCCTGCGGCGAACCCCGGGTCGCGCTGCGGTCGGGGCGGGTCCTGACGCCCCGCGCGGTACGGATACCGGCCGCGCCCCCGACCGAGCCACCCGGCGCTCGACCCGGCGTGCCCACCCATAACGGACCCGCCCTGCTCACCCGGGACGGAACCGTCCTGTTCGCCGGGGACGAGGCACCCACCGCCGCCGAGACGCTCCTCGCTCGGCGCGGGACGGGCGGAGCCCTCCTCGCGGGGCCGTTCGCCAAGAACGTCGCGGACCGGGTGCCGGACTCCGCTAAGGAGGCGGAGCCGGTCCGGTGGGAGCCGGTGGACCCGGGCGGCGCCGTCCGGGCGCTGCTCGAAAGCGCCCCGCACACCGTGCTGTTCACCGCCGCCGTACGCGCCGAGGGGACGTCGGGCGGAGCGCAGGCCGACGTGGACGCCGCGCTGCGCCCACTGATCGACCCCGCCCTCGAACTGGTGCGGTCCGCGCCCGCCCGCGGCGTGGCCTCCGTGGTGTTCGCGACGCCCGCGCCCGCCGCGGCCGGCCTCGCGGACGGGGCCGTGGCCGCGGTGTTCGACGTGTGGGCGCGTGCCCTGCGCGCCGCCGGCGTGGCGGCCGTGTCGGTGCGCGGTCCGGGTACGGGTACGGACGGGGGCGAGGCGGCGGACCTGTTCGCGTCGGCCGTCGCGACCGGCAGGGTCACGCTCGTCGCCGACCGGCCGGAACTGCCCGAGCGGCGGGTCGCCGGCCCCCTGACCGGGTCGGCCGCGCTGTTGCGCGGCCTGACGGGCGGGGTGGTCCGGCGGCGTGCCCGCGACACGGTCGCCGATCCCGGCGGACTGCGCCACCGGCTCGCGGCACTCACCGGGGCCGAACAGGAGGAGACGCTGCTGCGTCTGGTGCGTACGCACTTCGCGACCGCCCTCGGACTCGCCTCGGCCGCGCAGGTACCCGAGGACAAGGAGACCCGCGATCTCGGGTTCGACTCACTGACCGCGCTCACCGTGCGCAACGCGCTGGAGTCGGCGACGGGGCTCTCCCTGCCCGCGGCGGTGATCTTCGACTTCGCCACCCCGGCGGGGCTGGCCCGCCACCTCATGAAGGAACTGCTCGCCGGCTGAGAGACAGGCTCTCGCGGCAAACCGGCGGCTCACCGCCGGGCGGGACGGCACGGGCGGTACGGCACCCAGTGGTGCGGTACCGCCCGTGCCGTGTCCGCCGTGGTCGACGGCCGGGGACCGCCCCGGTCAGGAGGAGGAACTGATGCGTGTCGAGAACGTGTACATCGAGTCGCTCGGCGTGGTACTGCCCGAGTGGGCGAGCGCCGAGGAGGCGGTCGCGGAAGGGAAGCTGGACGCGGAGATCCAGGCCGCGAACGGTCTGACGGGTGCGCACATCGCCGGTGACGTACCGGCGATGGACATGGCCGTCGAGGCGGCCCGGATCGCCCTGGACCGGTCGAAGGTCGACCCCGAGGACCTGGGGGCGCACATCCACACCGCGGTCCACTACCAGGCCCCCGAGGGGGCCTACCCGCCCGGGTACGTGCTGCGCGAACTCGGCCTGGGGCGGCTGCCCGCGCTCTATCTCCAGCAGGGCTGTGACGGCATGCTCAGCGCCCTCGACGTGGCGATCGGCAAGCTCACCGGGGCCGCCGGGGCCGGTTCCGTGCTCCTGACGACGGGCGAGAACTTCTCCTCGCCCACCATGGACCGCTGGAAGGGTTTCGGGCAGGCGTACATCCTCGGCGACGGCGCGGCGGCGGCCCTGATCAGCGACGAGGGCGGGTTCGCCGAGGTGCGCTCGCTGAACTCCGGTGTCCTGCACGAGCTGGAGAAGTGGCACCGCGGCGACGGTCCGCTCCTGCTGCGCGAGGACGCCGGCTCGATGTCGGACATGGCCGACCGGGCGCAGCGGTTCACGGAACGGGAGATGCCGCTGTCGGAGACGATGGAGAAGCTGACCCTCTTCGACCTGGAGGTCATTCAGCGCTCGCTGGTGGACGCCGGCCTGAACGCCACGGACCTGGCGAAGGTCGTCCCGATCAACATGGACGGCCGGATGATCGAGTACTCGATCATGCTCCCCCTCGGTCTGACGATGGAGCGGTGCAGCTGGGAGTTCGGCAGGTCGGTGGGGCATGTGGGCGGCGCCGACGTGTTCATCACCCTGGAGCACCTGGTGCGCACCCGTCAGGTCGCGCCCGGCGAGCACGTCCTGCTGGTGTCGCAGGGCCCTGGCTGGCTGTGCAGCGCGGCCGTCGTCACCGTCACCGGCGTCCCGCACTGGGCCGAATAGAACCACGTACGCCGAAGGGCCCCGACCCTGTGCAGGGTCGGGGCCCTTCGGCGTACGTGCCCGGTCGTCAGGCGCCGAGGCCGGTCAGCCAGGTGTCGGTGGTCTCGGCCGTGGCGCGGGCGTGGTCCTCCATCATCGTGAAGTGGTTGCCGGGGACGTCGAGCACGGTGTGCGCCCGCTCCCACGAGGTCTGCCACTTCTCGGGCCGCATCTCCTCGCCGGGTGCGGCGGGCACCGGGGGCTCGGTGGAACGGACGAGGAGGACGGGGCAGTCCAGCGGGCCGGGCTCCCACTCGCCGATCATCGCCACGTACCAGCTCATCGCGGTGAGCCGGTCGGAGTCCATGTGCGCGAACATCGACTCGCGGTCGAACATGCCGCCCAGCATCTGCTGGGAGAACTTCAGGAACGGTGAGTCCGCGCGCGGCATGTAGGTGTCGAGCAGGACGACGGCGGCCGGTGCGGCGCCCCGTTCCTGCATCCGGCGGGCCGTGGAGAGCGCGAGGACGCCGCCGGAGGACGAGCCGAGCAGGACGGGTGGGGTGTCGCCCACGGTGCGGTGCACCGCGTCCGCGTGCAGGTCGGCGACGGCGTCGAAGGTGGCGGGCAGCGGCTCCCCGGTGCCGAAGCCCTGCGTGGGCAGCGCCCAGACGTCGCGCCGGCCGCGGAAGGCGGAGGCGAACCGGGCGTACTGGTGGACGCCGGCGAGGGCGACGTAGGAGCTGAAGCAGACCAGGGGGGCCGCGGTGTCACCGGCGGAGAGCCGGATCGCCCCGGGGACGGTGGCGAGTTCGTCGGGCGAGGTGAACGTCGGGCGCAGTTCGGCGGCGGCCTGCAACAAGGTGAAGCCGTCGTCGACCCGGTCGTCCAGGCACGCCTGTTTGAACAGTCCGCCGATGGTGTCCTCGTCCCGCACGGCCGTCCCGGGCGTCGCCGTACGGTCCTGGCCGGTGTCCGGTGCGGTCCGTTCGCCGAGCCTGCTGTGCAGGTGGGCGGCGAGCGCCTCGGGGGTCGCGTGGTCGAACAGCAGGGTCGGGGCGAGCTTCAGGCCGGTGGCGGTGGCGAGGTGGTTGCGCAGCTCGACCACGGTGAGGGAGTCGAAGCCCTGCTCGGTGAAGAGCCGGTCGGGCTCCACCTCGTCGGGGCCGGCGTGGCCCAGGACGGTGGCCGCCAGCTCCCGCACCAGGCCGGTCAGCAGGGCGCGGCCCGCTTCGGGGGTGTGCCCGGCGAGGAGACTGCCCGGGGTCGCCGCCGGGGCGTCGGCCGCGACCCTGCGGGCGGTGGCCGGGGCGGCGGGCCGCACCATCGCCCGTACGCCGGAGCGGCCGGAGGCGGTGGCGACGGCGATCACCGCGGGGTCGGTGGTGGCCAGGGCGGAGTCCAGGAGGGCGAGGGCGTCCTCCGCGGCCAGGGGCCGCAGGCCGCCGCGGGCGAGGCGGCCGCGGTCGGTGTCGGAGAGGCGGCCGGTGATACCGCTCGCGTCGCCCCACAGGCCCCAGGCGACGGAGGCGGCGGGCAGCCCGCCGCAGTGCCGCAGGGCGGCCAGTCCGTCGAGGAAGCCGTTGGCGGCGGCGTAGTTGGCCTGGCCCGGGGCGCCGAAGGTGCCCGCGGCGGAGGAGAACAGCACGAACGCGGCGAGCGGGTGGCCTTCGGTGAGTTCGTGCAGGTGCCAGGCTCCGTCCGCCTTCGGCCGGAGCACGGTGTCGAAGCGTTCGCCGTCGAGGGCGGTGAGGACGGCGTCGTCGGTGACGCCGGCCGCGTGGACGACGCCGGTCAGCGGCAGGTCGGCGGGGAGGTGGCGCAGCAGGCGCTCCACGTCCGCGCGGTCGGCGACGTCGCAGGCCGCCAGCTGGACGCGGGCGCCCAGCGCGGTCAGTTCGGCGACGAGGGTGTCCGCTCCGTCGGCCGCGGGGCCGCGCCGCCCGGCGAGGAGCAGGGAGCGTACGCCGTGCCGGGTGACGAGGTGGCGGGCGACGGTGCGGCCGAGGGTGCCGGTGGCACCGGTGACGAGCACCGTGCCGGCCGCGAGGGCGGGCGTGTCACCGGCCGCGGCCGGTGCGACGTCCGGGTGCAGGACACGGCCGCCCCGGACGGCCGTCTGCGGGCGTCCGCAGGCGACGGCGGCGAGCAGGGCGAGGTCGTCGCCGTCCTCGGTGTCGCCCGCCAGGTCCACCAGCTGGAACCGGCCGGGGTGTTCGGCCTGCCCGGAGCGGACCAGGCCCCACAGGGCGGCGCCGGCCACGTCGGGCCGGGCGGTACGACCGGTGTCGGTGTCACCGGCCGCGGTGATCGCGGAGCGGGTGACGAACGCGAGGCGGGCGTCGGCGTACCGTTCGTCGGCGAGCCAGCCGCACATCAGCTCGTGGGCGCGGGCGAGGTGGCCGCGGACCGTCTCCGGCACGGCTTGCCCGTGGGCTTCTGGGGCGGCCAGGACCACCTCGGGCAGGGTCATCCCGGTGTCGACGGCCTTGCCGAGGGCCTCCAGGTCGGCGTAGCTCTCCAGGTGGACCCCCGCCGCGTCGAGCGCGGCGGCCACTTGGTCGTCGCCCTCGCCGAGGAGGATCCAGCGCACCGTGCGCGGACGCGGCGCCTCAGGGGCCGGACGCGTCTCCTGCCAGTCGAGGCGCAGCAGTTCGGGCCGCCCGGTGTCCGTGGTGGGGGCGGCGGAGACGGCCCTCAGGGTGATCGAGTCGGCGGTGGCGACGGGCCGTCCCGTGGTGTCGGTGACGAGCACCCGGTAGCCGTGGTCGTGGTCCGCCGGGGTGAGGCGTACCCGCAGCGCGGTCGCGCCGGTGGCGTGCAGGGTCAGGCCGGTCCAGGCGAACGGCAGCATGGGCGCGGCCGTGTCCTCGTCCCGTACTCCGGGGCGGCGGACCAGCAAGGTCTGCACGGCCGCGTCGAGCAGCGCCGGGTGCAGCGCGTGCCGCGCGGCGTCCTGCCGGTACGGCTCGGGGAGCGCGACCTCGGCGTAGACCTCGTCGCCGCGTTCCCATACGGTGCCGAGCCCCTGGAAGCTGGGCCCGTAGGCGAATCCGGCGGCGGCGAAGGCCGCATAAGGGGCGGTGGCGGCGATCTCCTGTGCGCCCGGCGGGGGCCAGGCCGTCAGGCCGTCGGCCGGGGCGGGCGGCGCCTGCGGGGCGAGGACGCCCTGCGCGTGCCGCTGCCAGTCGCCGTCGTCCCCGGCAGGCCGGGACCAGACGGTGAAGGCGCGGCGGCCGGTGTCGTCCGCGCCGTCGACGGTGACCTGGAGCCGCACGGCGCCCTCGGCGGGCACCACGAGCGGGCTGAGCAGGGTGAGTTCGCTCAGGTGGCCGCAGCCGGTGCGGTCGCCCACGTGCACGGCGAGGTCGAGGTAACCGGTGGCGGGCAGGATGACCTGGCCGAGGACGGTGTGGTCGGCGAGCCAGGGGTGGCTGCGCAGGGAGAGGCGCCCGGTGAACAGCAGGTCGTCGGAGTCCGGCCGGGTGATCTCCGCGCCGAGGAAGGGGTGTTCCGCGGTGCGCAGTCCGGCGGCCTCGGGGTCGCCGGCCGTGGCCACGGTCGGCAGCCAGTACCGCTGCCGCTGGAAGGCGTAGGTGGGCAGCGGTACGACGCGGGCGCCGGGCAGGAGGGCCGCCCAGTCGGGTGCGACTCCATGTGTGAACAGTGTGCCGACGGCGGTGAGCAGCCGCTCCGTCTCGGGATGGTCGCGCAGGACGGCCGCCACGAAGACGGACGCGTCCGCGCCGGACGCCTCCTGCTCGGTGAGCGCGCTCTCGGCGAGCGTGGTGAGCGGGCCGTCGGGTCCCACTTCGAGGAAGCGGCGGACGCCGAGGCCGTGCAGGTGGGTGACGCAGTCGTGGAAGCGGACGGGTTCGCGGACGTGGCGCACCCAGTACTCGGGGTCGGTGAGCAGTCCGGGTGTGGCGCTCTCGCCGGTCCGCCCGGAGACCAGGGTCAGGGCCGGTTCGGCGTAGGAGACGCGGGCGGCGACGGCACGGAACTCGTCGAGGACCGGGGCCATCAGGGGCGAGTGGAAGGCGTGGCTGACCCGCAGCCGGGTGGTGTGCCGTCCGGCCGCCGCGAAGTGGGCGCGGATCTCCTCCACGGCCGCCTCGGTGCCGGAGATCACGGTCGCGTCGGGCCCGTTGAGAGCGGCGACGCCGACGTCGTGCTCGCGGCCGGCGAGCAGGGGTGCCACCTCGTCCGCGGTGGCGCGGACGGCGGCCATCGCTCCGCCGGACGGGAGTGCCTGCATGAGGCGGCCGCGGGCGGCGACCAGGGCGCAGGCGTCGTCCAGGTCGAACACTCCGGCGACGTGGGCGGCAGCGATCTCGCCTATGGAGTGTCCGGCGACGATGTCGGGCCGCACGCCCCAGGATGCGAGCAGGCGGTAGAGGGCGACCTCGAAGGCGAACAGGGCGGGCTGGGCGTACTCGGTGCGGTCGAGCAGGTCGGCGTCGTCGCCGGACACGGCCGCTTCGAGGCCGGGGATCCGTGCGCACACGGCGTCGAAGGCCTCGGCGAACACCGGGTGGGTGGCGCGCAGTTCGGCGCCCATGCCCAGGCGCTGGGCGCCCTGTCCGGTGAACAGGAACGCGGTCCGGCCGCCGGAGCGGGCCGTACCGGTGACCGTGCCGGGCGCCGGGGTTCCTTCCGTCAGCGCCCGCAGCCCGGCGGTCAGCCCGGTGTGGTCGGTGCCGACGAGGACGGCCCGGTGCGGGAAGGGGGTCCGGGTGGTCGCCAGCGCCCACGCGGTGTCGGCGGGCCGGACATCGGGGTGTGCGGCGACGTGGTCGAGCAGCCGGGCGGCCTGGTCGCGCAGGGCGTCCTGGGTGCGGGCGGACAGGACCCACGGCACGGGGCCCGTCCACGCGGCCGGCTCGTCGCTCTTCGGCTCCTCGGGTGGAGCCTCCAGGACGACGTGGGCGTTGGTCCCGCTGATCCCGAAGGACGACACCCCCGCCCTTCGCGGCCGCTCGCCGGTCTCCGGCCACTCCCGGGCCTCGGTCAGCAGGGCGACCGCGCCCTGCTCCCAGTCGACGTGCGACGAAGGGGCATCCACGTGGAGCGTCGCGGGCAGCACACCATGACGCATCGCGAGCACCATCTTCATCACACCCGCCACACCGGCACCCGCCTGCGTGTGACCGAGATTGGACTTCACCGAACCGAGCCACAACGGCCGCTCGGGAGCACGCTCCTGGCCGTACGTGGCCAGCAACGCCTGCGCCTCGATCGGGTCGCCCAGCTTGGTGCCGGTCCCGTGCGCCTCCACCGCGTCCACGTCCTGCGCGGACAGTCCGGCGGAGGCCAGCGCGGCCCGGATGACCCGTTGTTGCGAGGGGCCGTTGGGCGCGCTGAGTCCGTTGGACGCACCGTCCTGGTTGACTGCCGAGCCGGCCACCACCGCGAGCACGGGGTGGCCGTTGCGGCGGGCGTCCGACAGCCGCTCCACGAGCAGCAGGCCACCACCCTCCGAGAAGCCCGTACCGTCTGCCGCGTCCGCGAACGCCTTGCACCGGCCGTCCGCCGCGAGACCCTGCTGCCGGCTGAAGTCCACGAACAGTCCGGGGGTCGACATCACCGTCACGCCGCCGGCAAGCGCGAGGTCGCACTCCCCCGCGCGCAGCGCCTGTGCCGCCAGGTGCAGGGCGACGAGGGACGACGAGCAGGCGGTGTCGACGGTGACCGCCGGGCCTTCGAGGCCGAAGGTGTAGGACATGCGGCCCGACAGGACGCTGGCGGAATTGCCGGTGCCGAGGTGGGCGCCGACATCGTCGCCCGGCGCGATCGGGCGGGCCGTGTAGTCCTGGTAGTTCGTGCCGGCGAACACGCCGGTCCGGCTGCCGCGCAGGGAGCGTGGGTCGATGCCGGCCCGTTCGAACGACTCCCACGCCATCTCCAGGAGCAGCCGTTGCTGCGGGTCCATGGCGAGGGCCTCGCGGGGCGAGATGGTGAAGACTCCGGGGTCGAAGTCGGCGAAGCCGTCGAGGAAGCCGCCGGTGCGGGTGGAGGTGCGGCCCGCCCTGCCGGGCTCCGGGTCGTACAGGGCCGCCACGTCCCAGTCGCGGTCCTCCGGGAAGGGACCGAGCGCGTCGGTGCCCTCGCTGAGGAGTCGCCAGAACCGCTCGGGGGTGTCGGCGTCGCCGGGGAAGCGGCAGGCCATGCCCACGATGACGACGGGGTCCTCGTCGGTCCGCGTGCGCGCCGGGGCGGCGGTGGGGCCACCGGGGGCGGCGCGGTCGGCGGCCGGGGCGAGGCGTTCGCTGAGGTGCTCGGCGAGGGCGGCGGGGGTCGGGTAGTCGTAGACGAGGGTGGCGGGCAGGCGCATGCCGGTCGCCTCGCCGAGGGTGTTGCGCAGCTCGACGGCGGTGAGGGAGTCGAAGCCCAGTTCGCGGAAGGCGCGGGCGGGTTCGACGTCGTCGGGGCTGGGGTGGTTGAGGACGTAGGCGATGTGTGCGCGGACCAGTTCGAGCAGGGCCTGGCGCCGGTCGGCCTCGCCGAGGGCCGCGATGGCGGCGAGCACGTCGTCGCCGTCGTCGGCGGCGCCGCCCGGCGCGGGGGGCCGCCGGTCGCGCAGCCGTTCGAGGTCGGGGAGGCCGGTGTAGAGGCGGCGCGGGCGGCCCTTGTCGAGTTCGGCGCCGAAGACTTCCCAGTCGATGTCGGTGACGACGAGGGTGGTGTCGTCCTGTTCGAGGGCATCCTGGAGGGCGGTGCAGGCGACAGCGGGGTCCATGAGGCGGACTCCGTGGCGCTGGAGGCGTTCGCCGACGGTGCCGGCGGCCATGCCGCCGTCGGCCCAGCCGCTCCAGGCGATCGCCGTGGCGGGCAGGCCGCGGGCGCGGCGGTCCTCGGCGAGGGCGTCGAGGTAGGCGTTGCCGGGCGCGTAGTTGCCGTGGCCGGGGCTGCCGAAGACGCCCGACGACGAGGAGAACAGGACGAAGGCGGACAGGTCGAGGTGGGCGGTGGCGGCGTCCAGGTTCAGGGCGCCGCCGACCTTGACCCGCAGGACCTCGGCGAGGCGGTCGGGGGTGAGGGAGCCGATGACGCCGTCGTCGAGGACGGCGGCGGTGTGGAAGACGGCGGTCAGGGGCCGGTCCTCGGGGACGGTCGCCAGCAGGGCGGCGAGCTCCGCCGGGTCGGCGATGTCGCAGGCGGCGAGGTCGGCCCGGGCGCCGAGGGCGGTCAGCTCGGCGAGCAGTTCCGCGGCGCCGTCGGCGTCCGGTCCCGAACGGCTGACCAGCAGGAGGTGTGCGGCGCCGGTGCGGGCGAGCCAGCGGGCGACGTGGCGGCCGAGAGCGCCGGTGCCGCCGGTGATCAGGACGGTGCCGTGCGGGTTCCAGGCGCGGCGGCCGGGCTGTCCGCCGATGGCGGCGCGTTCCAGGCGGCGGCCGTAGACGCCGGTGGCGCGGACGGCGACCTGGTCCTCGTGGTCGGTTCCGGCGAGGACCGCGGCGATCCGGTCGGCGGCGCGCTTGTCGCACCGCTCGGGCAGGTCGAGGAGGCCGCCCCAGCTGTCGGCCTGTTCCAGGGCGACGACGCGGCCGAAGCCCCAGACGAGGGCCTGGGCGGGGCGGGCGGGCGCGGCGTCGGGGCCGGTGGCGACGGCGCCGCTGGTCAGGAACCAGACGGGAAGGCGGGCGTTGAGGTCGTCCATCGCCTGTACGAGGGCGACCGTGGCGGCGAATCCGCCGGGCAGCCGGGGGTGCGCGGGGTGCGGTGTGTCGTCCAGGGCGAGCAGGGAGACGAGGCCGCGGGCATCGGCGACCGGGGTGGCCAGGGCGTCGGCGAGGACCGCGCGGTCGGCGTGGGTGTCGACGACGACGGGCAGGCACGCGGCGCCCGCGCGGGTCAGCGCGTCCCGTACGGCGAGGGCCTCCGGACCGTCCTCGTGACCGCGCGGCACGACGAGGGTCCACCGGCCGCTGAGCGAGGGCGTGTCGGTGACCGGGAGCGGCGACCAGGCGATGCGGTAGCGCCAGCGGTCGGCGGTGGCCCGGTCGGTGCTGCGGCGCCGGTAGCCGGCCAGGGCCGGGGCGAGGGTGGCGACGGTCGCCTCGTCGACGCCGAGCGTGGCGGCGAGGGTGGTGAGGTCGCCGGAGTCGACGGCCTCCCAGAAGGGCGCGTCCGCGGTGCCCGCGGCGGACTCGGTGGTGTCGTCGGCGGTGAAGGCGGGCCAGTAGCGGCGGCGTTGGAAGGCGTAGACGGGCAGGTCGACGCGGTGGGCGGGTTCGTCGTGGACGGCGGTCCAGTCGACCGGTCCGCCGCGGACGGCGAGCGCGGCCACGGAGGCGAGGAACCGCTCGGGTCCGCCCTCGGAGCGGCGCAGGGAGCCGAGGACCGCGCCGTCGGTGATGCCGAGGTCCTCCAGGATGTCGCCGACGGCGGTGGTGACGACGGGGTGCGGGCCCGCCTCGACGAAGACGCGGTGACCGGCGTCGGCGAGGGTGCGCACGGTGGTCTCGAAGCGGACGGTGCGGCGGATGTTCTCGTACCAGTAGGCGCCGTCGAGGGTGGTGGTGTCCGCCACGCGGGCGCCGGTGACGGTGGAGTGGAAGGGGATCTCGGCGGGGCGCGGGCGCACCGGCGCGAAGCCGGCCAGCAGGGCGTCCTTGACCGCCTCGACCTGGCCGCAGTGCGAGGCGTAGTCGACGGGGACGCGGCGGGCCCGGACGCCGTCGCCGGTGAGGCGGGCGAGGAGTTCGGCGAGCGGTTCGGCGTCGCCGGAGACGGTGACGGAGCGCGGGCCGGTCACGGAGCCGACGGAGACGCGGCCCTCGTAGGGGACAAGGAGCCGTTCGACGTCGGCGAGGGGCAGGGGGACGGCGACCATGCCGCCGCGGCCGGTGATGGCGGTCAGTTCGCGTGAGCGGGTGACGACGACGCGGGCGGCGTCCTCCAGGGTGAGGACGCCCGCGATGTGCGCGGCGGCGATCTCGCCCTGGCTCTGTCCGGCCACGGCGGCGGGGCGCACTCCGCACGCCATCCACAGGCGGGCGAGGGCGACGCAGACGACGAACAGGGTGGGCTGGACGACGTCGAGGCGTTCGAGGGGCGGGGCGCCGGGGGCGCCGCGCAGGACGTCGAGGACGCGGTAGTCGGTGAACGCCTCGACGGCCGCGGCGGCTTCGTCGAACGCGGTACGGAACCGGGGGTCGGCCGCGTGCAGTTCGACGGCCATGCCCTCCCACTGCGGGCCCTGGCCGGGGAAGAGGAAGACGGGGTCGCCCTCGGTGTCGGCGACGCCGCGTACGACGGCCGGGTCGGGGGTGCCGTCGGCCAGGGCGGTCAGGCCGCGCCGCAGGACGTCGAGGTCGGGGGCGATGACGGCGGCGCGGTGTTCGAGGGCCGGGCGGGTGGCCGCGAGAGACCAGGCGAGGTCGGCGGGGCGGCGCGCGTCGTCCGGGGTGGCGCGCAGGTGGGCGGCGAGGCGGCCGGCCTGGTCGCGCAGGGCGGCGGCGGTGCGTCCCGAGACGGTGAAGGCGCGGGGGCGGGGGGTGTCGTCGACGGGTGCGGCGGCGGTGTCCTCGGTCGGCGGGGCCTGTTCGAGGATGACGTGGGCGTTGGTGCCGCTGACGCCGAAGGAGGAGACGCCGGCGCGCCGTGGCCGGTCGCCGGTGTCGGGCCAGGCCCGGTTCTCGGTGAGGAGTTCGACGCGTCCGGCGCTCCAGTCGACGTGGTGGCTCGGCCGGTCGACGTGGAGGGTGGCGGGCAGCCGCCCTTCGCGCAGCGCGAGCACCGTCTTGATGATGCCGGCGACACCGGCGGCGGCCTGGGTGTGGCCGATGTTGGACTTGACCGAGCCGAGCAGCAGCGGCCGGTCGGCGGGCCGGTCCTGGCCGTAGGTCGCGAGGAGGGCCTGGGCCTCGATGGGGTCGCCGAGGGTGGTGCCGGTGCCGTGCGCCTCGACGGCGTCCACGTCGGCGGGGGCGAGGCGCGCCGTCTTGAGGGCCTGCCAGATGACCCGTTCCTGGGAGGGCCCGTTGGGGGCGGTCAGGCCGTTGGAGGCACCGTCCTGGTTGACGGCGGAGCCGCGCAGGACGGCGAGGACGGGGTGGTTGTTGCGGCGGGCGTCGCGGAGACGCTCGACGACGAGGACGCCGGCGCCCTCGCCCCAGGCGGTGCCGTCGGCGGCGTCCGCGAAGGCGCGGCAGCGGCCGTCCGCCGACAGGCCGCGCTGACGGCTGAACTCCAGGAAGATCGTGGGCGTCGACATGACGGTGACGCCGCCGGCCAGGGCGAGGTCGCACTCCCCCGCGCGCAGGGCCTGCGCCGCCAGGTGCAGGGTGACCAGGGAGGAGGAGCAGGCGGTGTCGACGGAGACGGCCGGGCCCTCCAGGCCCAGGGTGTACGAGATGCGGCCGGACAGGACGCTCGGCGCGTTGCCGACACCGTCGTCGCCCGCGTTGTCGGAGTGGCTGAGCAGGGTCGTGTAGTCCTGGAGGTTGGTGCCGGAGAACACGCCGGTGCGGCTGCCGCGCAGGGCGAGCGGGTCGACCCCGGCGCGTTCCAGGGCTTCCCAGCAGATCTCCAGGAGGATCCGCTGCTGCGGGTCGGTGCCGACGGCCTCGCGGGGCGAGATGCCGAAGAACCCGGCGTCGAAGTCGGCGACGCGGTCGATGAACCCGCCGGTGCGGGTGTAGCTGCGGCCGGGGGTTCCGGGCGTCGGGTCGTAGAGCGCGTCGATGTCCCAGCCGCGGTCGCGCGGCCACTCGGTCATGGCGTCGGTGCCCTGGTCGAGCAGGTGCCACAGGTCGTCGGGGTCGCTGACGCCGCCGGGGAAGCGGCAGCCCATCGCGACGATCGCTATGGGTTCGCTCTGGTGTGCCTCGGCCGCGGCCAGGCGCTTGCGCGTCTGGTGCAGGTCGGCCGTGACCTTCTTCAG
This sequence comes from Streptomyces sp. NPDC006552, assembly GCF_040611655.1. Lineage (NCBI taxonomy): Bacteria > Bacillati > Actinomycetota > Actinomycetes > Kitasatosporales > Streptomycetaceae > Streptomyces > Streptomyces sp. NPDC006552. The sequence goes on along the minus strand of NZ_JBEXOS010000051.1, from coordinate 29,825 downwards.
GTAGCCGAGGAGCTTGTCCTCATCGGTCATGTTGTTCTCACCCGTTCTCAGGTCCCGTGGCCGTCTCGTCAGGAGATGCCGAGGTCGTTCTCGATGAAGTCGAAGATCTCGTCCGCGCCGGCCGCCTGGAGGCGGTCGCTCACGTCGGCGCCGTCCGCGGTCGCGGGCGCGGCGGCGACGGCGACCGTGCCGCCGAACCGTCCGAGCAGCGACTGGAGCCGGGCGCCGATGCGGTCGCGTCGTGCGTCGTCCTCGGGCAGCCCGTCCAGGGCCGCTTCCAGGGAGTCGAGTCCGGCGAGGACCACGGCGGCACCGTCGGTGTCCTCGGTGAGCCGGCCGCGCAGGTATCCGGCGAGTGCCTGCGCGCTCGGCTGGTCGAACAGGAGTGTGGCTGGCAGGGCGAGGCCGGTGGCGGCGCCGATGCGGTTGCGCAGTTCGACGGCCATGAGGGAGTCGAACCCGAGCGCGTTGAAGGCGGTCGAGGCGCCGACCCGGTCGGTGCCGGTGTGGCCGAGGACGGCGGCGGCCTCGGTGCGCACGAGGGTGGTCAGGGTGCGTTCGCGTTCGGCGCCGGACTGTCCGGCGAGCCGGTCGCGCAGCGACTGGGGGGCGCCCGCGGCGGTCTCCGGGCGCTGGGCGAGCACCGCGCGGACCTCGGGGAGGTCCGCGAGGAGCGGGCTGGGCCGGGAGGTGGTGAAGCCGGGGGCGAAGCGGGCCCAGTCGATGTCGGCGAGGGCGAGGACCGCGTCGGGGCGGGCGGTGGCCCGGCCGAGGGCGTCGGCCGCCTTGCCGGGGTCGAGCGGGTGGACGCCGCCGCGGCGCATCCGGGCCTCGGTGTCGGCGTCGGCGGTGGCCATGCCGCCGCCGCCCCAGGGGCCCCAGGCCAGCGAGGTGGCGGGCCGGCCTCCGGCCCGGCGGGCCTCGGCCAGGGCGTCCAGATAGGCGTTGGCGGCCGCGTAGTTGGCCTGGCCGATGGTGCCGAGGGTGCCGGAGACCGACGAGTACAGGACGAACGCGGTGAGGTCGCGGTCGCGGGTCAGTTCGTCGAGGTTGCGGGCGGCGGCGAGTTTCGGCCGCAGGACGCGGTCCAGGGCGGCGGTGTCCATGCCGTCCAGGAGCCGGTCGTCGAGAACGCCCGCGGTGTGCACGACGGCGTCCACGGGGTGCTCCGCGAGGAGCGCGGCGAGGGCGGCGCGGTCGGCGGTGTCGCAGGCCGCCAGGACGAGTTCGGTGCGGGTGTCCGCGAGGGCGTCCTTCAGGCGGGCCGCGCCCTCGGAGCCCGCGCCCGAGCGGCTGACGGCGACGATGCGTGCGGCGCCCTGCGCGGCGAGCCAGGACGCGGTGCGCAGGCCGAGCGCGCCGGTGGCGCCGGTGAGCAGGACGGTGCCGGTCCAGTCCGGTTCGGCCGCCTCGGACGGACCCGCCGGAGCGTGTTCGAGGCGGCGCAGGAAGGTCCCCGCGCCGCGGACGGCGACCTGGTCCTCGCCCGAGGTGTCGGTGAGGGCGGCCACCAGGCGCCGGGCCACGTCGGCGGGGACGGCGGCGTCGGTGCCCGCGGGCAGGTCCACCAGGCCGCCCCACAGCTGCGGGTGTTCGAGGGCGGCGGTGCGCCCCAGGCCCCATACGGCGGCCTGCTCGGGTACGGCGGGCGCCTCCGTGCCGAGGACGCCGGTCGCGCCCGCGGTGAGCGCCCACAGGCGGACCGGGTCGGCCCCGGCGGCGCCGTCGGCGAGGGCCTGGAGGAGGGCGGTGGTCGCGGCCAGACCGGCGGGGACGGCTTCGTGCCCGGGCAGCGGTTCGGTGTCGGCGCCGAGCAGGGAGAGGACGCCGTTCCAGGCAGGGGCCGGGTCCTGGCGCGGGCCGGTGAGGGCGACGGTCGGGTCGGAGTGGTCTGCGGGGGCAGAGTCGCGGTCCTGCCGGCGGCCGTCGCGGGCCGTGGGCAGGTCGGCGGCGTCGGTGCCCCGGTGGAGCCCGCCGCGGTCGGCGGCGGCCGCGCTGTCGCCCTCCAGGCGTCCGTTGCGGGCCTCAGCCGGGTCGGCACCGCTGCCGTCCTGGCCCGCGCCGCTGAGGGCAGTGGTGATCCCGGCACGGCCGGGAGCGGCGCCGTCGCTCTCCTCGCGCAAGCCGCTGAGCGCCCTGGTCAGGCTGGTGCGGTCGGTGGTTGCGCAGTCCACGGGCAGGACGCGGACGTGTGCCCCGTGCGCGGTGAGCGCGTCGGTGACGGAGCGCGCCCACGGGGTGCCGGCGAGCCTGCCGGGTACAGGGACGAGCCAGGTGCCGGTGAGCGTGGCGGCACCGGTCTCCGGGGCGGGGCGCCACACCACCCGGTGCTCCCAGCGCCGGGTCTCCTCCTGCTTGCGGTCCTCGTCGCGCCACGCGGCGAGCGCGGGCAGGACGGCGCTGAGCGGTGCGTCGGTGTCGACGCGGAGCCGCTCGGCGAGCGCGGCGGGGTCGGCGGCCTCGACGAGGTCCCAGAACGCGGAGTCCTCGCCGGACGCGGCCGGGGCCGCCGACGCCTCCAGCCAGAACCGCTCCCGCTGGAAGGCGTACGTGGGCAGAGGCACGGTCCGCGCCCCGGTGTCGAGCGGCGTGGCGGGAACCCCGGCGCGCCCGTTGACGTGCAGGGCCGCGGCCGCGAGGAGGGCGGTGCGCTCCTCGGGCCGGCCGCGGCGCAGCAGGGACACGGCGGTGACCGCCGCCGTGTCGGAGACGCCGTCCTGCACGAGGGTGGTCAGGGTGGCGTCGGGGCCGAGTTCGAGGTAGCCGGTGACGCCTGCCGCCTCCAGCGCGCCCACCCCGTCGGCGAAGCGGACGGCCTGGCGCACATGGCGTACCCAGTAGTCGGGCGTGACCAGGTCGTCGCCGGTGGCGAGCGCGCCGGTGAGGTTGGAGACGACCGGGACGGTGGGGGCGTCGTAGCGGACGCGGGAGGCGACGGCCCGGAAGTCGTCGAGCATGGCGTCCATGAGCGGCGAGTGGAAGGCGTGCGAGACGCGCAGGCGCCGCGTCTTGCGGCCGCGTCCGGCGAACTCGGCGGCGATCGCGTCCACGTCCGCCGCCTGGCCGGACACCACCACGGAGACGGGCCCGTTGACGGCGGCGATCGCCACCCGGTCGGCGCGGCCGTCGAGGAGCGGCAGGACCTCTTCCTCGGTGGCCTCCAGGGCGGCCATGGCACCGCCTTCGGGCAGGTTCTGCATGAGCCGGCCGCGGGCGGCGACCAGCGCGCAGGCGTCGGCGAGGTCGAACACCCCGGCGGCGTGCGCGGCGGTGAGTTCGCCGATCGAGTGGCCGCCGAGCACGTCGGCCCGTACGCCCCACGAGGTGGCCAGGGCGTGCGCGGCGGTGCCGAACGCGAACAGCGCGGCCTGCGTGTAGGCGGTCCGGTCCAGGAGCGCGGCCTCGGCGCTGTCCTCGGCGGCGAAGACGACGTCGCGCAGGGGCGGGCCGTCGAGGTGGCGGTCGAGTTCGGCGCAGACGGTGTCGAAGGTCTCGGCGAAGACGGGCTGCGTGGCGTGGAGTTCGCGGCCCATCCCGGGGTGCTGGGCGCCCTGCCCGCTGAAGAGGACGGCGAGCATGCCGCCGTCGGCGGTGCCGGTGATGACGTGCGGGGCGCTCTCCCCGGCGGCGAGGGCGGCGAGTCCGGTGAGCAGTTCGTCCCGGTCGGCGGCGACGACCGCGGCCCGGTGCGCCTGCGGGTTGCGGGCGGTGGCGAGGCTGTGTACGAGGTCGCGGGCGTCGTAGCTGTCTTCGTCGTACTGGAGCAGGTGGGTGCGCAGGCGGGCGGCCTGGGCGCGCAGCGCGTGCGGGGTGTGTCCGGAGACCGGGTGCACGCGCGGCACGGCGGCGGGTGCGGGCCGCTCGGGTGTGGGCGGGGCGGCGGGCGGTTCCTCCAGGACGACGTGGGCGTTGCTGCCGCTGATGCCGAAGGAGGAGACGCCGGCGCGGCGCGGACGGCCGTCCCGGGCGGGCCACGGGCGGGCTTCGGTGAGCAGGTCGAGGGCGCCGCCGGACCAGTCGATGTGCGGCGAGGGCGCGTCGACGTGCAGGGTGCGCGGCAACTCGCCGTGGCGCATCGCCATGACCATCTTGATGACGCCCGCGGCGCCCGCGGCGGCCTGGGTGTGCCCGAAGTTGGACTTGGCGGAGCCGAGCAACAGGGGCTGCTCCGCGGTGTGTTCGCGCCCGTAGGTGGCGAGCAGGGCCTGTGCCTCGATGGGGTCGCCGAGGGTGGTGCCGGTGCCGTGCGCCTCGACGGCGTCGACCTCGGCCGCCGCCAGGCCGGCGGAGGCGAGGGCCTGGCGGATGACGCGTTCCTGGGAGGGCCCGTTGGGCGCGGTCAGGCCGTTGGAGGCGCCGTCCTGGTTGGTGGCGGAGCCGCGGACGACGGCGAGGACGGGGTGGCCGTTGCGGCGGGCGTCGGAGAGCCGTTCGAGGAGGAGCATGCCGACGCCCTCGGAGAAGCTGGTGCCGTCGGCGGCCGCGGCGAACGCCTTGCACCGGCCGTCGGCGGCGAGGCCGTTCTGCGCGGTGAACTCGGTGTAGGTGCCGGGCGTGGCCATGACGGTGACGCCGCCGGCCAGGGCCATCGAGCACTCGCCCTGGCGCAGCGCGTGGGCCGCGAGATGCAGGGCGACCAGGGCGGAGGAGCAGGCCGTGTCGACGGTCATGGTCGGCCCTTCCAGGCCGAAGGTGTAGGCGACGCGGCCGGAGATGACGCTGCCGGAGACGCCGAGCCCGATGTAGCCCTCCATGCCCTCGGGGATGTCGGCGAGTCCGGACGCGTAGCCGGAGCCCATGGCGCCGACGTAGACGCCGGTGCTGCTGCCGCGCAGGGACAGCGGGTCGATCCCGGCGCGTTCGAAGGTCTCCCAGGAGGTCTCCAGGAGGAGGCGCTGCTGGGGGTCCATGGCGAGGGCCTCGCGCGGCGAGATGCCGAACAGGGAGGCGTCGAAGTGGGTGGCGCCGTACAGGAATCCGGCCTCCAGGCCGGGCAGGCGGTCCAGGTCCCAGCCGCGGTCGGTGGGGAAGGCGCCGATGGCGTCGCCGCCCTCGGAGACGAACCGCCACAGGTCCTCGGGCGAGGTGACGCCGCCGGGGTACTGGCAGGCCATACCGACGATGACGACCGGGTCGTCCTGTCCGGCGGCGGTCGTGGTGGCGGCGAACTGTTCGGCGGTGCCCGCGAGTTGCTGGACGAGGCGCCGGGCGAGCGCGCTGGGCCTGGGGTGGTCGAAGACGAGGGTGGCGGGCAGCCGCAGGCCGGTCTCGGCGGTGAGCCGGTTGCGCAGGTCGACGGAGGTGAGGGAGTCGAACCCGAGGTCCTTGAAGGACTGTTCGCCGTCGACGGCGGCGGCCGAGCCGTGTCCGAGCGCGATGGCGGCGTGCTTGCGCACCACGTCGAGGAGGAGCCGCTCCTGGTCGGGCGCGGAGAGCCCGGCCAGTTTGCGGCCGAGCGCGGAGGAGTCGGTGTCGGCGGCGCGGGCCGCGCGCCGGGCGGGCGCGGGGACGAGGCCGTGCAGCAGGGCGGGCAGGCGTCCGGCGAACGCCGCGGCGCGCAGGGCGGCGGGGTCGGTGCGCAGGGGTGCGAGCAGCGGTTCGTCGCCGCCCAGGGCCTGGTCGAGCAGGAGCAGCGCCTGCGCCGGGTCGAGGGCGGGCAGGCCGGAGGCGGCGATGCGGCGGCGGTCGTCGTCGCCGAGTCCGCCGGTCATGCCGCTGTCGTGGTCCCACAGGGTCCAGGCCAGGGAGGTGGCGGGCCGGCCGGTGGCGCGGCGGTGGTGGGCGAGGGCGTCCAGGACGGTGTTGGCGGCGGCGTAGTTGGCCTGTCCTGCGCCGCCGAGGAGGCCCGAGGCGGAGGAGAACAGGACGAACGCGGTGAGGTCGGCGTCGCGGGTCGCGGTGTGCAGGGCGAGCGCGGCGTCGGCCTTGGCCCGCAGGACGCCGGCGAGCCGGTCGGGGGTGAGGGAGCCGAGGACGCCGTCGTCCAGGACCCCGGCGGTGTGGACGACCGCGCGCAGCGGCCGGCCGGCGGGGAGCGCGGAGAGGACGGCGGTGAGGGCTTCGGGGTCGGCGGCGTCGCAGGCCTCGACGCGTACGGCGGCGCCGTGGGCGGTGAGTTCGGCCGTCAGCTCTGCCGCGCCGGGGGCCTCGGGGCCGCGCCGGGAGAGCAGCAGCAGGGAGCGCACGCCGTGCGTGGTGACCAGGTGGCGGGCGACCAGGGCGCCGAGCGCGCCGGTGCCGCCGGTGATCAGGACCGTACCGTCCGGGTCCCAGGCCGGGGCCCGGTCCGTGGCGGGAGTACGGGTGAGCGCGGGGGTCAGCAACCGCCCCTCGCGCAGCACGAGTTGGGATGCTCCCCCGGTGACGGCGGCGGCGAGCGCGGACCGTGAGGCGTCGGTGTCGTCGATGTCGGCGAGGACGAGACGGCCGGGGTTCTCGGTCTGTGCGGCGCGGACCAGGCCCCAGACGGCGGCGGCCGGCAGGTCGGTGACGTCCTCGCCGTCGGCGCAGAGGGCTCCGCGGGTGACGACGACGAGCGGGGCGTGCTCGGCGCGCGGGTCGGCGAGGAGAGCTTGGAGGTCGGTCAGGGCACGGCCCGCCACGTCGGCGGGTGTCTCGCCGGGACGCGAGGCGACGGGCAGGACGGCGGCGGCGCAGGGCGTGTCGTCGTGGCTGCCGAGCGCGGGCCACGCGGGGGTCAGGCCGTGGGCCGGGTCCTGGCCGGCCAGCCGCCAGCCGGCGGTGTCCGGCGCGGGACCGAGGTCCGCGCCGGTCCAGCGCACCGCGTAGAGGGCGCCGTCGGCGGGGCGGGCGGCGTGCAGGGCTCCGTCGGCCACGGGGCGGCTGACCAGGGAGTCGACCGTGGCGACGGGGTCGCCGGTGGCGTCCGCGAGCGTCAGGCGTACGGCGCCGGAGGGGCCGCGGTCGAGACGGACGCGCAGTGCGGTGGCACCGACGGCGTGCAGGCTCACGCCGCTGAACGCGAACGGCAGTCCCACGCCGCCCGCTTCGCCACCGCCGTCCGTGCCGCCGCCGGTGAGCTGGGCGTGCAGGGCCGCGTCGAGCAGGGCGGGGTGCAGTCCGTAGCGGGCCGCGTCGCGGTGCTGGTCCTCGGGGAGGGCGATCTCGGCGTACCAGGTGTCGCCGGAGCGCCAGGCCGCACGCAGCCCCTGGAAGACGGGGCCGTACTGGTACCCCTGCGCGGCGAGGGACGGGTAGAAGCCGTCGAGCGGGACCGGCCGGGCGTCGGCGGGCGGCCAGGCGGTCAGGGCGGTGGCCGGTTCGGCGGGGGCCGGGGCGAGCACGGCGGTGGCGTGCCGGGTCCACGGGCTGTCGTCGTCGGCGTCGGGCCGCGCGTGCACGGTGACCGGACGGCGGCCGGAGCCGTCGGGCGCGCCGAGCGCGAGCTGGAGCTGGACGCCGGTGTCGGCCGGGAGGACGAGCGGTGCCTCCAGGGTCAGGTCGTCGAGGAGAGCGCAGCCGACCTCGTCACCGGCGCGCAGCACGAGTTCGACGAACGCGGTGCCGGGCAGCAGGACGGCGCCGGAGACGGTGTGGTCGGCGAGCCACGGCTGGGCGCGGGTGGACAGGCGGCCGGTGAGCAGTACCCGGTCGTCGTCGGCGACCCGGACGACGGCGCCGAGCAGCGGGTGCCCGGTGCCGGTCAGGCCCGCGCCGGTGACGTCGGCGGTGGTCAGGGCGGGGCGCAGCCAGTAGCGGTCCCGGGTGAAGGCGTAGGTGGGCAGGGCGATGCGCGGGTCCGCGGCGTCGCTGCCCAGGAGGGAGCCGAGGTCGACGGGGACGCCGTGCGCGTGGGCGGCGGCGACACCGGCGAGGAGGGTGGCCGCCTCGGGGCGGTCCTTGCGCAGCAGCGGGACGCACGCCCGGTCGGTGGTGTCGTCGGGCAGGCAGGTGCGCGCGAGGGCGGTGAGGGTGGCGTCGGGGCCGAGTTCGACGTAGCGGGTGACGCCGTGGGCGGCGAGCCAGTCGACGCCGTCGGCGAAGCGGACCGCGTGGCGCAGGTGGCGCACCCAGTAGTCGGCGGAGGCGAGGTCGTCTGCGGTGGCGGGGCGTCCCGTGAGGTTGGACAGGACGGTCAGCCGCGGCGGGTGCGCGGTGACGGTCTCGGCGACGGCGCGGAATCCGTCCAGGGCGGCGTCCATGCGCGCCGAGTGGAAGGCGTGCGAGACGCGCAGTCTGCGGGTGGTGCGGCCGCGGGCGCCGAGTTCGGCGGCGACCGCCTCGACGACGGCGCAGTCACCGGAGATCACCGTGGCGCGCGGGCCGTTGACGGCGGCGACGGACACGGCGTCGCCGTGCGCGGCGAGGAGCGCGGTCACCTCGTCCTCGGCCGCTTCGACGGCGACCATGGCACCGCCCTGCGGCAGCGCCTGCATGAGGCGGCCGCGGGCGGCGACCAGGCGGCAGGCGTCGGGCAGGGACCACACGCCGGCGACGTGTGCGGCGCAGAGTTCGCCCAGGGAGTGACCGAGGACGTACTTGGGGGTGACGCCCCAGGACTCCAGGAGCCGGTAGAGGGCGACCTCGATCGCGAACAGGGCGGGCTGCGCGAGGCCCGTCTCGCGCAGTGCCTCGTCGTCCGGGGCGCCGTCCAGGACGACGTCCCGCAGAGAAAGGCCGAGTTCGGGGTCGAGGTGGGCGCAGACGTCGTCGAAGGCGCGGGCGAAGGCGGGGAACGCGGCATACAGTTCGCGGCCCATGCCGGGGCGCTGGGCGCCCTGCCCGGAGAAGAGGAAGGCGGTGGCGCCGCGCAGGGTGCGGCCGGTGACGACGGCCGGGTGCTCCTCTCCCGCCGCGAGGGCGGCGAGGGCCTCGCGGGCGGCGGCCGTGTCCGCGGCCAGGACGACGGCGCGGTGCTCGAAGGACTGCCGGGTGGTGGCGAGGGCCCGCGCGGTGACGTGCGGGTCGTCGCCCGGGTGCGCGGCTACGTGGTCGAGGAGGCGGGCGGCCTGGCCGCGCAGGGCGTCGGCGCCGCGCGCGGACAGCAGCCAGGGCGCGAGCGGAAGCCGTACGGCGGCGGCCTGTCCGGCCTCCTGGACCGGCTCCTCCGGTGCGGGGGCGGCCTCCAGGATGGTGTGCGCGTTGGTGCCGCTGATGCCGAAGGAGGAGACGGCGGCGCGGCGCGGGCGGCCTTCGGTGACGGGCCAGTCGGCGGGTTCCGTGAGCAGCCGGACGTGCCCGGCGTCCCAGTCGACATGGGTGGACGGCGTGTCGACGTGGAGGGTGCGCGGCAGCCGGCCGTGCTGGAGCGCCATGACCGTCTTGATGACGCCCGCGACTCCGGCGGCGGCCTGCGTGTGACCGAGGTTGGACTTGAGGGAGCCCAGGAACAGGGGCTGTTCGGCGTCCTTGGCGCGGCCGTAGGTGGCCAGGAGGGCCTGGGCCTCGATCGGGTCGCCGAGGGTGGTGCCGGTGCCGTGCGCCTCGACGGCGTCGATGTCGGCGGCGGTGAGCCCGGCGTTGGCGAGGGCCTGTTCGATGACGCGCTGCTGGGCGGGCCCGTTGGGCGCGGTCAGGCCGTTCGAGGCGCCGTCGGAGTTGACGGCGGAGCCGCGGACCACGGCGAGGACGGGGTGCCCGTTGCGGCGGGCGTCGGAGAGCCGCTCGACCAGGAGCAGGCCGACGCCCTCGGACCAGCCGGTGCCGTCGGCGGCGTCGGCGAACGCCTTGCAGCGGCCGTCGGGCGCGAGCCCGCGCTGACGGCTGAACTCGAAGAGCAGCCCGGGCGTGGCCATCACGGCGACCCCGCCCGCCAGCGCGAGGTCGCACTCCCCCGCCCGCAGCGCCTGCACCGCCCAGTGCAGCGCGACCAGCGAGGAGGAACAGGCCGTGTCGACGGTGACAGTGGGCCCCTCAAGTCCGAGGACGTAGGAGATGCGGCCGGAGGCGACGGAGGTCGCGTTCCCGGCGAGCATCAGGCCGTGCACGTCCTCGGGCACCTCGACCGGGCCCTGCCCGTAACCGGAGGTGGCGGCGCCGACGAAGACGCCGGTGGCGCTGGAGCGCAGGGACTGCGGGCGGATCCCGGCGCGTTCGAGGACCTCCCAGGAGGCTTCGAGGAGGATGCGCTGCTGCGGGTCGGTGGCCAGCGCCTCGCGGGGGCTCATGCCGAAGAACGCGGCGTCGAAGGAGGCGGCGTCGCCGAGGAAGCCGCCCTCGCGGGTGGAGAAGGTGCCCGGCCGGTCGGGGTCGGGGTCGTAGCGGTCGGCGATGTCCCAGCCGCGGTCCTCGGGCAGCGGTCCGATGGCGTCGCCGCCCTCGTCGACCAGGCGCCACAGGTCCTCGGGGGTGCGGACGCCGCCGGGGAAGCGGCAGCTCATCGCGACGATGGCGATGGGCTCACTGGTGCGCTCCTCGGCCTCGCGCAGCTTGCGGCGGGTCTGCCGCAGTTCGCCCGTGACCCGCTTGAGGTATTCCACGTACTTGTCGTCGTCAGCCACGTGTGTCACTTCCTTGTACAACCGGGCGGGCCGGGGCGTCGTCGGGTGCGGGCGGAGGGACCGGCGGGGTGCTCATACGTCCCCCAGCTCGCGGTCGATCAGGTCGAAGAGGTCGCCCGCGGACTCGACCCCGGCCAGTTCCGCGTCCGGTGCGTCGTGCGGGTCGGGGGCGTCGGCCGGCGTGGCGACGGGCTCGCCCTGCCAGTGGGCGAGCAGCGCGCGCAGCCGGGCGGTGACCTTGTCGCGGTCCTCGCCGGCCACGCCGGAGTCGCGCAGCGCGCCCTCCAGGCGGTCCATCTCGCCGAGCAGGGCCTGCGCGGTGCCGGGCGGCTCGGGCAGGGACAGTTCGCCCAGCAGGTGCCGGGTCTGGGCGAGGGCGGTCGGGTAGTCGAAGACCAGGGTGGCGGGCAGCCTCAGTCCGGTGGCGGCGGCGAGCCGGTTGCGCAGTTCGACGGCGGTCAGCGAGTCGAAGCCCATTTCCTTGAAGGTCTGTTCGGGGTCGATCTCGGTGGCGGAGCCGTGGCCGAGGACGGCCGCGGCCTGTTCGGCGACCACGTCGAGCAGGAGTTGTTCGCGGTCTTCGGCGGGCAGCGGGGCGAGCCGTTCGGCGAGCGACTGCGGTGCCTGTGCGGCGGGCGTCGCGGGCGCGGCGGCTGTGGCGCGGCGCCGGGCGGGGGTGCGGACCAGGCCGCGCAGCAGCACCGGCAGGACGTCGTGGTGTGCGCGCAGGGCGGCCGGGTCGAGGTGCATGGGCAGCAGCGCGGCCCGGTCGGTGCCGGTCGCGGCGTCGAGGAGGCGCATGCCGTGGGCGGCGTCCAGCGCCACCATGCCGGTACGGGCGTGGCGTTCGCGGTCGGCGTCGCCCAGTTCGCCGGTCATCCCGGCGTCCGGCAGCCACGTGCCCCAGGCGAGGGAGACCGCGGGCAGGCCCTGGGCGCGCCGGTGGCCGGCGAAGGCGTCGAGGAACGCGTTGGCCGCCGAGTAGTTGGCCTGGCCCGCGCCGCCGAAGGTGCCGGCGACGGAGGAGAAGACCACGAACCGGGCCAGGTCGAGGCCGCGGGTCAGCTCGTGCAGGGTGACCACGGCGTCGGCCTTGGGCCGCAGCGCTTCGGTGAACCGCTGCGGGGTCATCGAGGACAGCACGCCGTCCGCGAGGACGCCCGCGGTGTGCACCACGGCGGTCAGGGGCCGGTCGGCGGGGATGGCGGCGAGGAGTGCGGCGAGCGCGGTGCGGTCGGCGACGTCGCAGGCCGCGATGGTCACCTCGGCGCCCAGTGCGGCGAGTTCGGCGCGCAGTTCGGCGGCGCCGGGCGCGTCGGGGCCGCGCCGCCCGGCGATCAGCAGGTGCCGCACGCCCTGGTCGGCGACGAGGTGGCGGGCGGTGATCCGGCCGAGCCCGCCGAGTCCGCCGGTGAGCAGGACGGTGCCCTCGGGGTCGGGCGCGGCCGGCAGGGTGAGGACCACCTTGCCGATGTGGCGGGCCTGGCTGAGGAAGCGGAAGGCGTCGGGGGCCCGGCGCACGTCCCACACGGCCATCGGCAGCGGCTCGAGGACACCGCGGGCGAAGAGGTCGGCGAGGTCGGTGAGGATCTCGCCGATCCGCTCGGGACCCGCCTCGACCAGGTCGAAGGCGCGGTAGGCGACGCCGGGGTGGTCGGCGGCGACCTGTGCGGGGTCGCGGACGTCGGTCTTGCCCATCTCCAGGAACCGGCCGCCGCGCGGCAGGAGCCGCAGGGAGGCGTCCACGAACTCCCGGGCCAGGGAGTCCAGGACGACGTCGAAGCCGTCGCCGTCGGTGGCGGTGCGCAGCCGCTGCTCGAAGGCGAGGTCGCGGGAGGAGGCGAGGTGCGCGTCGTCCAGGCCCGCGGCGCGCAGAGCGTCCCACTTGGCAGGGGACGCGGTGCCGTACACCTCGGCGCCGAGGTGGCGGGCGAGCTGGACGGCCGCGGAGCCCACGCCGCCCGCGGCGGCGTGCACGAGGACGCGCTCCCCGGGCTTGAGTCCGCCGAGGTCGACGAGGGCGTAGTACGCGGTGAGGTAGACGATGGGGACGGTGGCGGCCTCGGCGAAGGTCCAGCCCTGCGGGATCCGGGCGACCATCCGGGCGTCGGCGACGGCGACCGGCCCGAACGCGCCGGCGAACATGCCCATCACCCGGTCCCCCGGCGCGAGTCCCGCAACGGCGGAGCCCACCTCGGTGACCACACCGGCGCCCTCCAGGCCGATCGCGGTGGCGTCGCCGGGGTACATGCCGAGTGCGGTCAGGACGTCCCGGAAGTTGACGCCGGCGGCGCGCATCGAGATCCGCACCTCGTTCGGGGCCAGTGGCGCGGTGACCTCCGGGCAGGGGGCCAGGCGCAGGCTCTCCAGGGTGCCCGTGCGTTCGACCCCGAGCCGCCAGGCCTCGGTGCCGGCCGGCGGGACGAGGGCCCGGTCGGCGCGGAACGGCACGATGCCCGGTGCGAGTGCCTTGCCGTCCTGGACGGCGACCTCGAAGGCGCTGTCGCCGAGTGTGGCGGGCAGCGCGGCCAGGGAGGCGGCGGTGCCGTCGGTGTCGGCGAGGACGAGCCGGCCGGGGTTCTCGGTGCGGGCCGCCCGCACCAGACCCCATACGGCGGCCTGCGCCGGGTCCGCGGGCCGGGGCGCGGCCGGGACGGCGCAGCGGGTCACGACGGCGAGCCGCGCGTGCAGGAACGCCGGTTCGTCCAGCCACCGCCGTACGAGGTCCAGGGCGTGGCCGGTGGTGGCGCGGGCCGCGCCGGCCTCGGCCCCGGGGCGGGCCGCTGCGACCGGTACGGCGTACAGGACGGTGCCGGGGATCTCGTCGGACTTGGCGAGGGCGTCGAGGTCGGGGACGGTGTGCGCGGTGTGTCCGGCGGCGCGCAGTGCGGCGGCCAGGTCGTCCGCCTCTCCGGCGCCGACGACCGTCCACGTGGTCGCGGTCGGTTCGGTGGCCGGGGTGGTGAGCGGCTGCCAGTCCAGCTCGTACAGGTCCTGCCGGTCGGGGGCGCCGACGGTGGAACCCGCGAGGTCACCGGTGAGTTCGCGCAGGGTGAGGGAGCCGACGGAGGCGACGGGCCTGCCGGCCGGGTCGGCGAGCGCGAGACCGATGGCCTCCGGGCCTTCCTGGACCATGCGCAGCCGCAGCGCGGAGGCGCCGACGGCGTCCACGCGCACGTCGCTCCAGGAGAACGGGAGCCGTCCGGCGTCCTTCATCGGCACGAACATCACCGCGTGCAGGGCGGCGTCGAGGAGGGCCGGGTGGAGGTCGAAGGCGTCGGCCGCGGGGTCGGCGTCGGCGGGCAGGGCGACCTCGGCGAAGACTTCCTCGCCGCGCGTCCACACCCGCGTCAGCCCCTGGAACAGCGGGCCGTAGAGGTGGCCGCGGTCGGCGAACGCCTCGTAGAAGCCGTCGAGCGCCACTTCCGCGCCGCCCTCGGGCGGCCAGACGGTGAAGTCGTAGGGTGCGGCGGCCGGTGCGGCGGCTTCCGTGAGCAGTCCGCTGACGTGCAGGGTCCACGGTGTGCCGGGTTCGGCGTCGTCGGCCCTGCCGTGCACGGTCAGCGGCCGCGCCCCGGTGGCGTCCGGTGCCTCGACCCGTACCTGCACCTGCACGCCGCCCCGGTCGGGAAGCGTAAGCGGCGTCAGGATGGTCAGTTCGGCGACCTCTTCGCAGCCGGTCGTGGCGCCCGCGTGCAGGGCCAGGTCGAGGAAGCCGGTGGCGGGGAAGAGGGCGGTGCTGGTGAGGGCGTGGTCCTTGAGCCAGGGGCTGGAGCCGAGCGCGAGGCGGCCCGTGAAGACCAGACCGGCTCCGTCGGCGAGCTCGACCGCGGCGCCGAGCAGCGGGTGGCTGCTCGCGCCGAGTCCGGCGGTGGTGACGTCGCCGAGCAGCACGGGCGGCTTCGGCCAGAAGCGGCGGCGCTGGAAGGGGTAGGTCGGCAGCGGTACGACGCGGGCGCCGGCGCCGTCGAAGAGGCGCGGCCAGTCGACGCTCACGCCGTGGCTGAAGGCGTGGGCGAGGGCGTCGAGCAGCGTCTCCCGCTCGTCGCGGTCCTTGCTCAGCGCCGGTACGAAGAGGGTCTGGTCGGCGTCCGGCAGGCAGTTCTGTGCCATCGCGGTGAGGGTGCCGTCGGGGCCGACCTCGACGAACCGGTCCGCGCCGTGCTCGGCGAGCCAGCCGATGCCGTCGGCGAAGCGGACGGCTGCCCGTACGTGGCGCACCCAGTACTCCGGGTCCTGCAGCTCGCCGGGGGCGGCGGCCCGGCCGGTGACGTTCGAGACGACGGCCAGCTGCTGCGGGGCGTAGGAGAGGCCGGCGGCGACGGCGCGGAAGGCGTCGAGCATGGGCTCCATGAGCGGCGAGTGGAAGGCGTGGCTGACCCGCAGCCGGGTGGTGCGGCGCCCGTCGGCGGCGAGCTTCGCGGCGATGTCGGTGACGGTGTCCTCGGTGCCGGAGATCACGACGGAACGCGGGCCGTTGACGGCGGCGACCCCGGCGTCCGGGTGGTCCGCGAGGAGCGGAAGCACCTCGTCCTCGGCGGCCTCGACGGCGAACATGGCGCCGCCTGCCGGGAGTTGCTGCATGAGGCGGCCGCGGGCGGCGACCAGGGCGCAGGCGTCGGGGAGCGTCAGCACCCCGGCGACGTGGGCGGCCGCGATCTCGCCGATGGAGTGCCCGGCGACGAAGTCCGGCCGCACGCCCCAGGATTCGAGCAGCCGGAAGAGGGCGACCTCGACGGCGAACAGGGCGGGCTGGGTCCACTCGGTGTGGTTCAGACGCTCGGCGTCGTCGCCGAGGACGAGCGCGCGCAGGTCGTCGCCGAAGTGGGCGCAGACGGTGTCGAACGCGTCGGCGTAGACGGGGAACGCCTCGTACAGTGCGGCGCCCATCCCCGGGCGCTGAGCGCCCTGGCCGGAGAAGAGGAACGCGGTCTTGCCGTCCCCCCGGTGGGCGCCGGTGACCGTGTGCGGCCCCGTCTCGCCGGCGGCGAGCAGCCGCAGTCCGTCGGTGAGGGCGGCGCGGTCGGCACCGAGGACGACGGCGCGGTGTTCCAGGACGGCGCGGGTCGCGGTGAGCGAGAGGCCGAGGTCGGCGGGGGTGAGGTCGGGGTTGTGGCCCAGGTGGTCGAGGAGTTGGGCGGCCTGGGCGCGCAGGGCGTCGCGGCTGCGGGCGGAGAGGACCCAGGGCACCGGGCCGGTGGACGCGGTCGGTTCCAGGGCGGGGGCAGGCTCCTCAGGGACGGCCTCCAGGACGACGTGGGCGTTGGTCCCGCTGATCCCGAAGGACGACACCCCCGCCCTTCGCGGCCGCTCGCCGGTCTCCGGCCACTCCCGGGCCTCGGTCAGCAACGCCACCGCGCCCTGCTCCCAGTCGACGTGCGAAGAAGGCGCGTCCACGTGGAGCGTCGCGGGCAACACCCCATGACGCATCGCGAGCACCATCTTCATCACACCCGCCACACCGGCACCCGCCTGCGTGTGACCGACATTCGACTTCACCGAACCGAGCCACAACGGCCGCTCGGGAGCACGCTCCTGGCCATAGGTCGCGAGCAGCGCCTGTGCCTCGATGGGGTCGCCGAGTTTGGTGCCGGTCCCGTGCGCCTCCACCGCGTCCACGTCAGCCGCCGCGACACCCGCGTCGGCGAGCGCGGCCCGGATGACCCGCTGCTGCGAGGGCCCGTTCGGGGCGCTGAGGCCGTTGGACGCACCGTCCTGGTTGACCGCCGAACCCGCCACCACCGCGAGCACGGGATGCCCGTTGCGGCGGGCGTCCGACAGCCGCTCCACGAGCAGCAGGCCACCGCCCTCCGAGAAGCCCGTACCGTCGGCCGCCTCGGCGAACGCCTTGCACCGGCCGTCCTCAGCGAGCCCCTGCTGCCGGCTGAAGTCCACGAAGAGACCGGGCGAGGCCATGACGGTGACGCCGCCGGCGAGGGCGAGGTCGCACTCCCCCGTGCGCAGGGACTGCACGGCGAGGTGCAGAGCGACCAGGGAGGCGGAGCAGGCCGTGTCGACGGTGACCGCGGGACCTTCGAGGCCGAAGGTGTAGGACAGGCGGCCGGAGACGACGCTGGCCGCGTTGCCGGTCAGCATGTAGCCCTCGAAGTCCTCGCCGGAGGCGGCGAGCATGCCGGTGTAGTCCTGGCCGTTGGTGCCGGCGAACACGCCGGTCCGGCTGCCGCGCAGCGTACGGGGGTCGATGCCCGCCCGCTCGAAGGTCTCCCACGCCATCTCCAGGAGCAGCCGCTGCTGCGGGTCCATGGCGACGGCCTCGCGGGGCGAGATGTTGAAGAACGCCGGGTCGAAACCGCCCGCGTCGGTGAGGAACCCGCCGGTGCGGGTGGCGACGGTGCCGGTCTTGCCGGGTTCGGCGTCGTGCAGCGCCGCCAGGTCCCAGCCGCGGTCCTCGGGGAAGGGCACGAGGCCCTCCTCGCCGTCGCGCAGCATGCTCCACAACTGCTCGGGGGTGCGGACGTCCCCGGGGAAGCGGCAGCCCATGGCGACGACGGCGATCGGGTCGTCGTCCGCGGCGTCCCGGCGCGGGGCGCGCTCGGCGGTCTCCGCCACCGTGTCGTCGGTGACCTCCGCGAGCAGGAAGTCCGCGAGGGCCCGGCAGGTGGGGTGGTCGAAGACGAGGGTGCTGGGCAGGCGCAGGCCGGTGATGCGGTTCATGCCGTTGCGCAGCTCGACGGCGCTGAGCGAGTCGATGCCGAGGTCGGTGAAGGGCTGTCCGGGGTCGACGGCCTCGGCGGAGGGGTGACCGAGGACGCCGGCGACGTGCCCGCGCACGATCTCCAGGACGGCTCCGGCCCGTTCGTACGCGGGCAGGGCGGCCAGGTGGGCGTGGAGCGAGGAGGTGTCGTCCACCGCCGGCCCCGCGTTCTGCCGGGTGGCCGCCAACGCCGCGCGGGCTGCGGGCAGTTCGTCGAGCAGGTGGCTGGGCCGCGGCGCCGTGAAGGACGGGGCGTAGGTGTCCCAGCGCAGGTCGGTGACGACGACGTGGGTGTCACCGAGGTCGAGGGCGTGGCCGAGGGCCTCGCAGGCGGCTGCGGTGTCCATGGGGTGGACGCCGTGGCGGCGCATGCGGTCCCCCGCGCTGTCCCCGACCATGCCGCCGTCGGCCCACAGGCCCCAGGAGACGGCGGTGGCGGGCAGTCCGGCGGCGCGGCGTTCGGCGGCGAGGGCGTCGAGGTAGGCGTTGCCGGGCGCATAGTTGCCGAGTCCGGCGCCGCCGAGAACGCCCGCGGTCGAGGAGAACAGGACGAACGCGGAGAGGTCGAGTCCGCGGGTGAGGTCGTGCAGGGCGCGGGCGGCACCCGCCTTGCCGCGCAGGACGGGGTCCATGCGGTCCGGCGTGAGCGAGTCGACGACGCCGTCGTCGAGGGATCCGGCCGCGTGGAACACGGCGTCCAGGGGCTGGTCGGCAGGGAGCGCGGCGAGCAGCTCCGCGAGGGCGGCGCGGTCGGAGACGTCACAGGCGGCGAGGGTGACCTCGACACCGCGGGCGGCGAGTTCGTCGCGCAGGGCGGTGGCGCCGGGCGCGTCGGCGCCGCGGCGGCCGGCGAGGACCAGGTGGGTGGCGCCGCGGTCGGCGAGCCAGCGGGCGACGTGGCCGCCGAGGGCGCCGGTGCCGCCGGTGACGAGGACGGTGCCGCGCGGCCGCCAGGGCTCGGCGGGGGTGTCGGCGCCGGGAGCGTGGACCAGGCGGCGGCCGTGGGCGCCGGTGGCGCGCAGCGCGATCTGGTCCTCCTGACCGGGCTCCGCGAGGACGGCGGCGAGACGGGTGGCGGAGCGGGTGTCGAGGTCGGCGGGCAGGTCGAGCAGGCCGCCCCAGCGGTCGGCGTGCTCCAGGGCCGCGACCCGGCCGAGACCCCAGACGAGGGCCTGGGCGGCGTCGGGCGCCGGGTCGGCGGAGCCGACAGCGACGGCGCCGCGGGTGGCGCACCACAGGGGCGCGTCGAGGCCGAGGTCACCGAGGGCCTGGATCAGGGCGAGGGTGGTGGCGAGTCCGACGGGGACGGCCACGTGGCCGGGGTGGTCGCGGGTGTCCAGGGCGAGCAGGGACAGGACGCCGGCGGGGCGTGCGTCCTGGTCGTCGCCGGTCAGCAGGGCGGCGAGAGCGGTGCGGTCGGGGGCTTCGCCGGGCAGGACGATCCGCCGGACCGTACGCGCGCCACCCGCGCTGAGCGCATCGGCGACCGCGTCGGCGACCGCGGTGTGCCCGGCCTCCTCGGCTGGGGTGACGAGCAGCCACGTACCGGTGAGGGCGGCCGCGCCGGTGTCGAGGGGGCTGAAGGCGACCCGATAGCGCAGGGCGTCCGTGGTGGCGCGTTCCCTGCGGGTGCGGCGCCACTGGGACAGGGCGGGCAGGACGCTCCTGAGGGGCGCGTCGGCGGACAGGTCCAGGCTGCCGGCGAGGCTCTCCAGATCCTCCTGCTCGACGGTCTCCCAGAACCGGGCCTCCACGGAGCCGGCCGTGAGGGCGCCGCTCGCGGCGAGGTCGGCGGCGGCCGCCTCGCGGACGGTGGGCCAGTAGCGCTGGTGCTCGAAGGCGTAGGTGGGCAGGTCGGTGCGGAGGGCGCCGGTGCCGGCGAAGACGGTCCCGAAGTCGACGTCCACGCCGTGGACATGGGCTTCGGCAAGGGCGGCGAGGAACTGGCGCAAGCCGCCCTGGTCACGGCGGAGGGACCCGAGGACGACGCCGTCGGCCCCGGCCGCGTCGAGGGTCTCGCGCAGTCCGACGGCGAGCACGGGGTGCGGGCCGACCTCGATGAAGGTGCGGTGTCCTGCCGCGATCAGGCCGCGGACGGCGTCCTCGAAGCGGACGGTCTCGCGCAGGTTGCTGTACCAGTAGGCGGCGTCGAGCCCGGTGGTGTCCTGCCACTCCCCGGTGAGCGAGGAGCGGAAGGGGATCTCAGCGTCGCGCGGGGTGATGCCGTCGAGGGCGTCGAGGACGGTCGCGCGGACCGCCTCGACCTGCGCGGAGTGCGAGCCGTAGTCGACGTTGACCTTGCGGGCGCGGACGCCGTCCGCGACGAGGGCGGCGTGCAGTTCGTCGAGGGCGGCGGCCTCGCCGGAGACGACGGAGGAGGCGGGCCCGTTGACGGCGGCGACAGCGAGGCGCTGCGCCCACGGCTCCATGCGGGCGCGGGTCTCGTCGGCGGACAGCGGTACGGACATCATGCCGCCGCTCCCGGCGATGCGGGTGATGGCGCGGCTGCGCAGGGCGACGACGCGGGCGCCGTCCTCCAGGGTGAGGGCCCCGGCGGCGCAGGCGGCGGCGATCTCGCCCTGGGAGTGGCCGACGACGGCGGCCGGTCGGACGCCGTGCGCGCGCCACAGAGCGGCCGTGGCGACCATGACGGCCCACAGGGCCGGCTGGACCACATCGACGCGGCCGAGGTCGGCGGCGCCCTCGTCGCCGCGCAGCACGGCGGTCAGCGACCAGTCGACGTGCGGGGCGAGCGCCTGCTCGCAGCGGTCGATCCAGTCGGCGAACACCGGTGACTCGTCGAGGAGTTCGCGGGCCATGCCTGCCCACTGGGCGCCCTGGCCGGGGAAGACGAGGACGGGTTCGGCGCCGCCGGGCAGCGCGCTGCCGACCGGGACGGGCGTGGTGAGCGGCGCGTCGGCGGCGAGGGCGGCCAGGGTCTCGTCGAGTGCGCCGGTGTCGTCGGCGAGGACGGCGGCGCGGTGGGTGAGGGCGGCGCGGCCGGCGGCGAGAGTGTAGCCGAGGTCGGTGAGCGGGGTGCCGGGGCGGGCGCGCAGGTGGGTGCGGAGCCGGGCGGCCTGGGCGCGCAGCGCGGCCGGGGTGCGGGCGGAGAGCAGGACGGGGACGGCCGGCAGGGTGGTGTGCGCGGCGGGGCGTTCGGGGTGCTCGGGGGCCTGCTCCACGATGACGTGGGCGTTGGTGCCGCTCATGCCGAAGGAGGAGACGCCGGCGCGGCGGGCGCGGCCCGTCTCCGGCCAGGGCTGTTCCTCGGTGAGCAGGCGGACGTGGCCGGCGCTCCAGTCGACGTGCGGCGTCGGGTTCTCGGCGTACAGGGTGCGTGGCAGCAGGTTCTCGCGCAGTGCCATGACCATCTTGATGACGCCGCCGACACCGGCTGCCGCCTGGCTGTGCCCGATGTTGGACTTGAGGGAGCCCAGCCACAGGGGCCGCTCCTCGGGGCGGTCCTGCCCGTAGGCGGCGAGCAGCGCCTGTGCCTCGATGGGGTCGCCGAGGGTGGTGCCGGTGCCGTGCGCCTCCACAGCGTCGACGTCCTGAGGGGTGAGGCCGGCAGAGGCGAGGGCCTGGCGGATGACCCGCTGCTGCGAGGGGCCGTTGGGGGCGGTGAGGCCGTTGGAGGCGCCGTCCTGGTTGAGGGCGGAGCCTCGGATCACGGCGAGCACCTGGTGGCCGTTGCGGCGGGCGTCCGACAGCCGCTCCAGGACGATCATGCCGACGCCCTCGGCCCAGCTGGCGCCGTCGGCGTCCGCGGAGAACGGCTTGCAGCGGCCGTCCTCGGCGAGGGCGCGCTGCCGGCTGAACTCGATCAGGGAACCGGGCGTCGACATCACGGTGACGCCGCCGGCCAGGGCGAGTTCGCACTCCCCCTGGCGCAGGGACTGCGCGGCGAGGTGCAGGGCGACGAGCGAGGAGGAGCAGGCGGTGTCGACGGAGACCGCGGGCCCTTCCAGGCCGAGGGCGTAGGAGATGCGGCCGGACAGGACGCTGGGCGAGTTGCCCGTGCCTACGTAGCCCTCGAAGTTGTCGTCGGAGGCGGCGAGGATCGTCACGTAGTCCTGGTAGGTGACGCCGGCGAAGACGCCGGTGGCGGAGCCGCGGGCCGCGGCCGGGTCGACGCCCGCGCGCTCCAGGGCCTCCCAGGACACCTCCAGGAGGAGCCGCTGCTGCGGGTCCATGGCGAGGGCCTCGCGGGGGCTGATCGAGAAGAACGCCGGGTCGAAGCGGCTGGCGTCGTGCAGGAAGCCGCCCTCGCGGGTGTAGACGGTGCCCGGGTGGTCGGGGTCGGGGTGGTAGAGCCGCTCGGGGTTCCAGTTGCGGTCGGTGGGCAGCGGCGATATGCCGTCGGCACCGGCGCGCACCAGGTTCCACAGGTCCTCGGGGTCGGCTATGCCCCCGGGGTAGCGGCAGGCCATGCCCACGACGGCGATCGGGTCGTCGTCGACGGCGCGTCGTACGGCTACGGGGCCCGCGGCGTCGGCGGTGTCGAACAGGTCGGCGGCGAGGTGGCGGGCGAGCGCCGAGGGGGTGGGGTGGTCGAAGACGAGGGTGGCGGGCAGGGTGACGCCGAGGGCGGCGCTGAGCGCGTTGCGCAGTTCGACCGCGGTCAGCGAGGTCAGGCCGAGGTCGGTGAACGGACGAGCCGGCTCGACCTCGTCGACCCCGCTGTGGCCGAGGACGGCGGCGACGCGTTCGCGGACGGTGCTGAGCAGGGCCCGTTCGCGCTCCGCCGCGGGGCGGGTGGCGAGGCGTTCCAGGGGGGTGCCGGGGGCCTGGGTACGGGTGGCTGCGCGTCGGCGGGCCGGGGTGGGCGGGGTGGTCTGCTGGGCGGTGGGTGAGGCCGTTCCCTGGCCGGTGCCCGGGGTGGCGGTGGGAACGGCTTGGGGGCCGGTAGCCGTGGCGGGAGCGGAGGTGGGGGCGGACTGCTGGCCGGCGGCCGAGGCGATCTCCTGGCCGGCGGCCTGAGTGGCGGCCAAGGCCGTCCCCTGGCCCAGGGTCGCGGCGGCGGCAGTGCTCTGTTGGCCGGGGGCCGAGGCCGCCTCCTGGCCCGCGGCCGAAGCGCCCGCCGAAGCGGTTTGCTGGCCGGCGGCATGCGCCTCGGCCGAAGGGGCGTCCGGACCAGTCGCCCGCGGCGCGGCCCGCAGCAGCAACGTGCCGATGGTCAGGACGGGTTCACCGATCGCGTCGGCCGCGGTGAGGGCGAGGGTGTCCGGGCCGGTGCGCTCCAGGCGGACGCGGAGCGTGGTGGCTCCGGTGGCGAACAGGCGGGCCGGACCCGCGGAGAACAGCACGCGTCCGTCGCCCAGGCCGTCGAACGCGCCGAGGCCGAGCGGGTGCAGCGCCGCATCCAGGAGCGCCGGGTGGAGGTCGTGGCGGGCGGCGTCGCCGGTCGCGGAGTCGGGCAGGGCCACCTCCGCGTACACGGCGTCGTCGTCCTGCCAGGCGGCCGTGAGTCCCTGGAAGACGGGCCCGTAGTCGAGTCCGGCCGCGCGGAGGCGGGCGTACAGGCCGTCGGTGGCGAGTTCCCGCGCGCCGGACGGTGGCCAGGTGGTGAGGTCGAACGCG
This sequence comes from Streptomyces sp. NPDC006552, assembly GCF_040611655.1. Taxonomy (NCBI): domain Bacteria; kingdom Bacillati; phylum Actinomycetota; class Actinomycetes; order Kitasatosporales; family Streptomycetaceae; genus Streptomyces; species Streptomyces sp. NPDC006552. The sequence goes on along the minus strand of NZ_JBEXOS010000051.1, from coordinate 7,070 downwards.
GCGGCGGGCTCCGTCTCGGCGGTCAGCACGCCGGACGCGTGCCGCGACCATGGCGCGCCCGCGTCGCCGGCGGGCCGGCCGTGCACGGCGAACGCGCGGTCGCCGCGGGCGTCCGGCGCCTCGACCCGGATCTGGAGGGCGACGCCGCCGTGCTCGGGCAGCACCAGGGGGCGTTCCAGGACGAGTTCGCCGAGTTGCGGGCGGCCCGCGTGCACCCCTGCGACCAGGGCGAGTTCGAGGAAGGCGGTGCTCGGGACGACGGCGGCGCCCTCGATGCGGTGGGCGGCGAGCCAGCCCGCGCCGCGGACCGTGAGGTGGCCGGTGAGCAGCAGGGTGTCGTCGACGGCGGACGGCACGACGGCGCCGAGCAGCGGGTGTCCGGCGGGGACGAGCCCGGCGGCGGGGTCCGTGGCGGCGGTGGGCTCGATCCAGTAGGGCCGGTGCTGGAAGGCGTAGGTGGGCAGGTCGACGGGGGCCGCGCCGGGCGCCACGGTGTCGAGCACGGCACGCCAGTCGACGGCGGTGCCGTGGGTGTGCAGGGTGCCGACGGCGCTCAGCAGTGTCTCCGCCTCGTCGCGGTCGTCGCGCAGCGTGGGTGCCGCCACCGGCGCGGCCCCCTGCCAGGCGTTCTGCGCGAGGGCGGTCAGGGTGGTGTCGGGACCCAGTTCGAGCAGGTGGCCGGTGCCCAGCTCCTCCAGGGCGGTGACGCCGTCGGCGAACCGTACGGCGTGCCGCACGTGCCGGACCCAGTACTGCGGGTCGGTCAGTTCACCGGGGCCCGCGAGGCGGCCGGTCACGTTCGAGACGAGGGGGATCCGCGGCTCGGCGTACTCGACGCCGGCCGCGACGGCCCGGAACTCGTCGAGTATCGGCTCCATGCGGGGCGAGTGGAAGGCGTGGCTGACCCGGAGCCGGGTGGTCCTGCGGCCCTGCGCCGTGAAGTGGGCGGCGACGGTGAGGGCGGCGTCCTCGTCGCCGGAGACGACCACGGAGCGGGGGCCGTTGACGGCGGCCACCCCGAGGACGTCCTCCCGTCCGGCGAGCAGGGGCAGCACCTCCTCCTCGGCGGCCTGGAGGGCGATCATCGCGCCGCCCTCGGGCAGCGCCTGCATCAGCCGGCCGCGGGCGGCGACCAGACGGCAGGCGTCGGGGAGCGTCATCACCCCGGCGACGTGGGCGGCCGTGATCTCGCCGACGGAGTGGCCGAGGAGGTGAGCGGGCCGCACGCCGAAGGACTCCAGCAGCCGGTAGAGGGAGACCTCGACGGCGAACAGGGCCGGCTGTGCGTACGCGGTGCGGTCGAGGGTGCCGGCGTCGTCGCCGTGCACGATCTCGGCGAGCGGCCGGGGCAGCAGTCCGTCGAAGTGGCCGCAGACGGCGTCGAAGGCGTCGGCGTACGCGGGGAACGCCTCGTACAGGCCACGTCCCATACCGGGCCGCTGGGTGCCCTGGCCGGCGAAGAGGAACGCGGTGCCGCCCCCGGCCAGGGCGTCCCCGGTGACGACGGCGGGGTCGGTGCCACCGGCGGCGAGGGTGCCGAGCGCGGACAGCAGGGCGTCGCGGCCGGTGCTGGTGACGACGGCCCGGTGCTCGAGGTGGGCTCGGGTGAACGCGAGGGCGTGCGCGACGTCGGCGGCGCCGAGTCCGGGCCGCTGTTCGAGGTGGGCGAGGAGCCGGGTGGCCTGGTCACGCAGGGCGGGCGCGCTGCGGGCGGCGAGCAGCCAGGGCAGGGCGGTGCGGCCGGAGCCGGCGTCGTCCCGATCGGAGGGGGTCACCTCCGCAGCCGTTCGAGCCGGTTCGGTCTCCGCGAGAGCGACGTGCTCGCTGTCGTCCCGGCCGGGCGGAATCAACCCCTCCGCCGCGCCCACCGGTTCACCCTCGGCAAGGACGACATGGGCGTTGGTGCCGGAGACGCCGAACGCGGAGACCCCCGCGCGGCGGACCCGGTCGTCGCCGCCGGGCCATGCGACGGCTTCGTCGAGGAGGCGGATGCGGCCTGCCTGCCAGTCGACACGGGAGGAGGGCCGGTCCGCGTGGAGCGTGCGCGGCAAGGTGTTCTCGCGCAGCGCCAGGACCATCTTGATGATGCCGACGGCTCCGGCGGCGGCCTGCGTGTGTCCCAGGTTGGACTTGACCGAGCCGAGCCACAGCGGGCGTTCGGCGGGGCGGTCCTGGCCGTAGGTGGCGAGCAGCGCCTGTGCCTCGATGGGGTCGCCGAGGGTGGTGCCGGTGCCGTGCGCCTCCACGGCGTCGACGTCCTGCGGGGTGAGGCCGGCGGAGGCGAGGGCCTGGCGGATGACGCGCTGCTGCGAGGGGCCGTTGGGGGCGGTGAGGCCGTTGGAGGCGCCGTCCTGGTTGACGGCGGTGCCCTCCACGACGGCCAGCACGCGGTGCCCGTTGCGGCGCGCGTCGGAGAGCCGTTCGACGACGAGGATGCCGACGCCTTCCGCCCAGCCGGTGCCGTCGGCGTCGTCGGAGAAGGCCTTGCAGCGGCCGTCGGGCGCCAGACCGCCCTGGAGGCTGAACTCGACGAAGGCGCCGGGGTCGGCCATGACGGTGACGCCGCCCGCGAGGGCGAGGTCGCACTCGCCGGAGCGCAGCGACTGCGCAGCCAGGTGCAGGGCGACCAGCGAGGAGGAGCACGCGGTGTCGAGGGTGACGGCCGGGCCCTCCAGGCCCAGCGCGTAGGAGACGCGGCCGGAGACGACGCTGCCCGCCTGGCCGGTCAGCAGATGGCCGCCGAGCCCCTCGGGGATCTCGGTGAGCCCGGTGGCGTACCCGGAGCTGCCGGCGCCGACGAAGACGCCGGTGCGCGACCCCTTCAGGGCGGTGGGCGCGATCCCGGATCGCTCCAGGGCCTCCCAGGACGTCTCCAGGACGAGCCGCTGCTGCGGGTCGAGCGCCTGGGCCTCGCGGGGGCTGATGCCGAAGAACGCGGCGTCGAACGCGGCGGCCTGTGCCAGGAAGCCGCCGGACCCGGTGTCGCTCGCCTCCAGCAGGGCCGTCAGGTCCCAGCCGCGGTCCTCGGGGAACCCGCCGGCGGTGTCGCCGCCGGCGGCCAGCAGCTCCCACAGCTGGTCGGGGCCTTCGATGCCGCCCGGCAGGCGGCAGCCCATGCCGACGATGACGACGGGGTCGGTGTCGGTGGCCCGCACCGTCGCCTCGGGCCGCTCGTCCTGCGCGGCGCCGAACAGGACGTCCCGCAGGTGGGCGGCGACGGCGAGCGGGGTGGGGTGGTCGAAGACGAGGGTGCTGGGCAGCGCGACGCCGGTCTCGGTGGTGAGGTCGTTGCGCAGTTCGACGGCGGTCAGCGAGTCGAAGCCCATCTCGCGGAAGGCGCGGCCGACCGTGACGGCGGCCGGGTCGGTGTGCCCGAGCGCGGCGGCGGCCCGGCGGCACACCAGGTCGAGCAGGGCCGCGTCGCGCTCCTGCGGGCTTAGTGAGGCGAGCCGCTCGCGCAGCGCACCGCCCACCCCGGCGACGGGCGTACGGGCCGACGGGCCTGCGGCCTCCTCCGTCAGGGCGGCGAGCAGGGGGCTGGGCCGGCCGGTGGTGAACGCGGGCGCGAACCGGTCCCAGTCCACGTCGGCCACGACGACGGCGATGTCCCGGGCGGCCAGGGCGCGGCCGAGGGCGGTCAGCGCGGCCTCGGGGTCGAGCGGGCGCAGTCCGCGCCGTTCGAGGAGCGTCCGGGCGGCGTCGTCGGCGGCCATGCCGGTGCCGCCCCACGGGCCCCAGGCCACGGACGTACCGGCCAGGCCGCGGGCGCGGCGGCGCTCGACGAGGGCGTCCAGGTGGGCATTGGCGGCGGCATAGGCGGCCTGGCCGCCACTGCCCCACACACCGGCGATGGAGGAGAACGTCACGAACGCCGACAGGCCGCTGTCGCGCGTCAGTTCGTCGAGGTGGTCGGCGGCGACCGCCTTGGCCGCCAGCACGGCCGTGAGCCGGTCGGGGGTGTACGAGGCGATGACGTCGTCGTCGAGGACGCCCGCGCAGTGCAGCACCGCGTCGACGGGGTGCTCGGCCAGCAGTGTGGCGACGGCGTCCCGCTCGCCCAGGTCGCAGGCGACGACCGTCACCCGTGCTCCGAGCGCGGTGAGTTGCTCCGTCAGGTCGTCCGCGCCGGGCGCGTCGGGCCCGCGCCTGCTGGTCAGCACCAGCTCGTGGGCGCCGAGTCCGGCGGCCCAGCGGGCGACCCGCGACCCGAGGGCGCCGGTGCCGCCGGTGATCAGGAGGCGCCCGGGGGCGGTCCACTCGCCGGTCGTGACGGGCGCGGGCGCGTTCACGAGCCGGCGGGCGTAGGCGTCGGCGCCGCGCACGGCGACCTGGTCCTCGTCGGCGGCGGCGAGCACGGTGGCGGCCCGCGCGAGGGTGCGCCGGTCCGGCCGGGCGGGCAGGTCGAGCAACCCGCCCCAGACGTCCGGGTGTTCCAGGGCGGCCACGCGGCCCAGGCCCCATACCGCGGCCCGCGCCGGCTCGACCGCGGCCTCGGTCCCGCCGCCCACGGCGACGGCTCCGCTGGTCACCAGCCACAGCGGTGCCGCGAGCGCCGCGTCGGCGTGCGCCTGTACGAGGGTGAGCGCACTGCCGACGTCCGGCAGGCAGGACAGCACACCGGCGACGGGCTCCGGGTCGGCGGCCACCGCACGCAACAGCTCGGCCAGCGCCGCCCGCTCGACACCGGCGGCGCACTCCACGCGCTCGATCCCCGGTACGAACTCCTCGATGCCGGTCAGGGCGGGCCCGTCACCGGACTGCAACAGCAGCCACCGCCCGCCGGCCGGACGACCGTCGCCCGCCGCCAGCCGCTCCCAGCGCACGCGGTAGCGCCAGGAGTCGGCGGTGGTCCGCTCGACCTGTGTACGCCGCCACGCGGACAGGGCGGGAACAACCCCGTCGAGCACCTCACCGTCCAGGTCGAGCACACCGGCGAGCCCCTCGGCGTCACCTCGGTCCACGGCCTCCCAGAACGCGGTCTCCCCGGCCGTCGTACCAGGGGCCGCGCCGGACCTGTCGTGCGCACCGCGCCGCGGCTCGGGCCAGTACCAGGAGCGCTGGAAGGCGTACGTCGGCAAGGCCGCGGCTCGCGCTCCCGCGAACACCTTGTCCCAGCCGACCGGGGCGCCGGCGGTGTGCAGCGCGGCCACGGCGGCGTACAGCGCGTCGGCCTCGGCCCGGTCCTTGCGGAGCACCGGTACGGCCAGGGCCGCGGCGTCCGGGACGCGGTTCCGGGTGAGGGCGGTGAGGGTGCCGTCGGGGCCGATCTCCAGGAAACGCGTGACGCCTTCGGCGCTGAGTGTGTCGATGCCGTCGGCGAAGCGGACGGCCTGGCGGACGTGGCGGACCCAGTAGTCGGCGCACGCCAACTCGTCCTCGACAGCGAGGCGTCCGGTCAGGTTCGAGACGACGGGGATCGACGGGGCCGCGTACGTGATCCGCTCGGCCACCGCCCGGAAAGCGTCGAGCATCGGTTCCATGAGCGGGGAGTGGAAGGCGTGCGAGACGCGCAGGCGGGAGGTACGCCGGCCCTGCCGCTTCAGCTGCTCAGAGACTTCGACGACAGCTGCCTCGGTGCCCGCGATCACGACAGCCCGCGAGCCGTTGACGGCGGCGAGCCACACCTCGTCGCCGAGCAGGGCAAGCACCTCGTCCTCGGACGCCTCCACGGCCACCATCGCGCCGCCGGCCGGCAGCTCCTGCATCAGCCGCCCGCGCGCGACCACCAGCGCAGACGCGTCCTCCAGTGACATCACTCCGGCGACATGGGCGGCGGCGATCTCACCGATGGAGTGACCGATCAGGACGTCCGGCCGGATCCCGAAGGACTCCACGAGGCGGAACAGCGCCACCTCGACCGCGAACAGTGCGGGCTGCGTCCACTCCGTACGGTCGAGCCGCTCGGCGTCCTCACCGAGGACGACGTCCCGCAGCTCCTCCCCCACCTGCGCGCAGACCGCGTCGAAAGCCTCCGCGAACACCGGGAAGGCGTCGTACAGTTCACGCCCCATCCCGAGCCGCTGCGCGCCCTGTCCCGAGAACAGGAACGCCGTGCGCCCTTCACCGACCGTGCCGGTGACCGCGCGGGGGTTGGGTTCGCCCTGCGCCAACGCGGCCAGTCCGGCGAGGAGTTCGTCGCCGTCCCGGCCCCAGACGACGGCCCGGTCCTCGAACCCGGTGCGCGTGGTGGCGAGAGCGGCGCCGATCTCGACGGCGTCGACCGCGGGCGCGGACCGTACGGCTTCCAGGAGACGGGCGGCTTGGGAGCGCAGGGCGTCGGAGCCTCGGCCGGAGAGCACCCACGGCACCACCGGCAGGGCAACGGGCTCGCCCGGCTCCGCACTCTCCTGCGGCGCCTCCTCCAGGATGATGTGGGCGTTGGTGCCGCTGAGGCCGAAGGACGAGACACCCGCGCGGCGCGGACGGTCCGCACCGGTCGGCCAGGCCTGCGGCTCGGTGAGTACCTGCACGGCTCCGGACGCCCAGTCCACGTGTGAGGACGGCTCCTCCGCGTAGAGCGTCGCGGGCAGCACCCCGTGCCGGAGCGCCTCCACCATCTTGATCACACCGGCCACACCTGCGGCGGCCTGGGTGTGCCCCAGGTTCGACTTCACCGAACCCAACCAGAGTGGCCGGTCCCCGGACCGCTCCCGCCCATACGTGGCCAGGAGCGCCTGCGCCTCGATCGGGTCACCCAGCTTGGTACCCGTACCGTGCGCTTCGACCGCGTCCACATCCGCCGCCGACAACCCTGCCGCCGAAAGCGCTGCCCGGATCACCCGCTGCTGCGACGGACCGTTCGGCGCCGTCAGACCGTTCGACGCGCCATCCTGATTGACCGCCGAGCCACGCACCACCGCAAGCACCCGGTGCCCGTTCCGGCGCGCGTCCGACAACCGCTCCACCAGCAGGACACCGACACCCTCACCCCAACCAGTACCGTCCGCACCCTCCGCGAACGCCTTGCACCGGCCATCACCAGCAAGACCGCCCTGCCGGCTGAACTCCACGAAGGCGCCCGGCGTCGACATCACCGTCACACCACCCGCCAGCGCGAGATCGCACTCCCC
>NZ_JBEXOS010000050.1:0-60225 GCF_040611655.1 Streptomyces sp. NPDC006552 | reverse complement strand
GCCGGGGCCGACTTCCGGGTAACCGAACGATCATGCGAATCAGTGTGGTGGATGTCGGTTCCAACCTCCGTGCGAGGGGACGGCGCCCGGCGTCATGGCGCACCGGCCCGTGCTTTCGAGCAGGAGGTGGCAAGACTGCGTTACCTCCTGCCGACGCCAGGATCACCATCGCCCGCCGGTAGCGCACCGTGCTGGTGCTGCCCTGGCGCACGGCCTGTTGGAGTTTCTGCCCTTCTCAGAGATCATCTCATTTGGCTACACCGGTATTCTGTGGGTCATGGTGGGGATCGTTGAGCGGCTGGTGCCAGACGAGTTGTGGGAGTTGTTCCAGCGGGTGGTGCCGGAGGCGCCGTCACGGCCGCAAGGTGGTGGCCGGCGGCGGCACGGTGACCGGGAGGTGCTGGCCGCGATCGTGTTCGTGGCTACGTCGGGTTGCACCTGGCAGCAGCTGCCTTCCGCGTCGTTCGGCCCGTCCGGAGCGACGGCCCACCGGCGGTTTTCGGAGTGGTCGAAGGCCAGGGTATGGGCCAAGCTCCACCGCCAGGTCCTCGACGAACTGGGCGCGCGTGGCGAGCTGGACTGGTCGCGGTGCGCGATCAACTCGGTGAACATGCGGGCCCTGAAAAGGGGGACCTGACAGGTCCGAATCCTGTCGACCGGGGCAAGTACGGCTCGAAGATCCACCCGATTACGGAACGCTCCGGTCTGCCCGTCTCCGTAGGAATCTCCGGGGCCAACCTGCATGACAGCCAGGCCCTGATGCCTCTCGTGAAAGGCATCCCGCCGATCCGTTCGCGCCGTGGTCGGCGGTGGCGCAAGCCTGGCAAGCTTCACGCCGACAAGGGCTACGACTACAACCACCTGTGACGATGGTTACGCGGGCGAGGCATCACCCACCGCATCGCCCGCAAGGGAGTTGAGTCCTCACAACGCCCCGGGCCGCCACCGCTGGACCGTGGAACGCACGATGGCGTGGCTCACCGACTGCCGCCGCCTCCACCGCCGCTACGAGCGCAAGGCCGGCCACTTCCTGGCCTTCACCAGCATCGCCTGCACCCTCATCTGTTACCGCAGACTCGCCAAATGAGATGTCCTCTGAGGCGGTGTGCCCTGTAGCTCTGGGCGACTGCTGTGACGACGCGACCTCTGCCTCGTTGTACCTGTCGGGTGCGGCTGACCGATCCAGTGCCGCAACGTTAGGAGAACACCGTTGCATCTGCGTTGGTCCGTCCCACTGCCCGGTCCGCTGTCTCTCGGCGGCTCGATCCCCCTCACCGGAAGCCGCAGCCGCAGCGGTGGCGGGGGCGGGGGCGGGGTCCTCTTCTTCCTCGGCGCGGTCAAGCTGGTCGCCTACTTGCTGGTAGTCGAGGCATGGATCGTCTGGTGGTCCCTGAAAGGCTGGTATGTGCTCGGTGTCCTCGCACACCGGAAGATCACCAGCCAGCCCACCCCAATCTGGCGTTCCCCCGGCGGCTGGTGGTAGCCGCCGGGGCCGAGCAGGACGAGCCGAGGAAAGCGGCGCTGCTGTCACAATTCCTGACAGACGGCGGTCCGGCGCCGAGCACGACGACTCCCACGCGGACGCAGCAACCGCTGGTGCGCTGTTTCGAAGTGCGGCTCGGTCAAGGCATTTGTGACATGGCGTTACCAGCGCATGCCGAGCAGGTCGAGCGCCGCCCGACGCTCGTCGGTGAGCTTGTCTGCGCGTCGGCGCACGTTCGCCGTCCACATGCCCAGGTCGACCAGGACAGCTCCCTCCGGCGTGACCTCCCGTCCGGCGACGGCGGGTCCGGCCAGTTCCAGTGGCACGGCTTCGATGTGCTTACGGGGGACGTTGAGGTGCCCTCCCCGGGCCCGGTACTGGCGGGCCGCGGCAAGTTTGAGTGCCCACCTGTGGTCCTGGGTCACCTTCACCGGCCGCTCTTCCTCTCCGGCCGCCTCGATGCCGAGCACGTGCTCCAGCAGCCACTGCTGCGCGGGCAGCAGATGCTCGAAGCCGTACCGCTGCGCGCTCACCGAGCGTCCGAGGTCCTCGCCCTGGACGACGACGTCCACGGCCGCGGCGGACAGACTCCCCCCGTCGACCAGGTGCGCCTGCACGAGAAGCAGGCAACGCAGAGCCAGCCGGTGTCCCAGGGCGGACACCACCCAGGATCGATTTCGTCCAGCGCCTGACGCCGCTCCTCGGTGAGCGCCCCCGCCTCCAGCCCGACCGTTTCCCCGGCGTCCCGGCGCCACGGCGATCCGTCCGTGATCCGGGCCGCGTCCCGCATGTGCTTGGCCCACTTCCCCCCCGGGTACTCGTTCCAGACCGCGGTGGCTGGCGGCAGGACATGCGAGTGGGCCTTGGCCCAGGGCCGGGCGGCGGCGAGGCCGTCGTTGAAGGCGTCATCGCGCGCCGCCCACACCATGCCGAGCCCGTCAACTTCCGGGCCCGCTCAGGATCGAGCCGTCCGGCCCAGGAGCGCCGCTGGTGGGTGAGCCCCACCCCGAGCGGGTAATCCTGCGGGCGACCAGTCCTCGGGCGTCACGAAGGCGTACGGGGCGTTCAGCGGCTAGTCCCCGTGTTCCTTGGTGTAGCGGGCGGCGGCCTCGATGCCGCGCAGCCAGTACGCGCCTTCCGGCTCCAGTACGTGCCTTTCGGCTCCAGGAACCGCAGCCGCACGAACCGCGCGAGCTCCGCCGGATCACGCGGGCTGGACAACTTCAGCAGCTCCTGCGCCCGGGGACTCACCGCCTCGGCTGCGGCGTCACGCTCCAGAGCGCCGACGTCATCCAGCGAACCCTCCTCCTCAGTCCCTTCGCCTGCCCAACTTCCGTTTGCGTGCACGGCGCGCGGGAGCGGCTCAGACGTTTGCCTGGCAGGCGGCCCGCGCCAGGCGGTTGAGAACCTTGTGGTCGTACTCCTCGGGGTGCGGCTTGGTGGCGACGGGCTGGTCCTTCGGAGTGATGTCGTACCGTCCGATGTCCGCTTTGCCGACCACTTCGGCGAGGTTGTCGGAGATGCAGGGGATCGCCATCACCAGCACGTGCGCGGCCCCCTTTTGGCCGACCTTCAAACCTGCCTGGAGCCGCGCGGAGTACGTCCAGTTGATCGCCTTGCGGTTCCCCTTGTCCGCCGCCACGCGTCCCGGGTTCTCGGGGGCCGTGCGGCTGTCGTCGTACAGCGGCATCACCAGGCCCTCCTCGCGGAATCCCTGGCCGGGGATGAGGTAGACGGCGAATCCGATGTTGACGGCGTGGTCCGAGGTGGCCGAGAACGAGAGGTATCCGGCGGTCTTGCCCCGGGGCGGCACCCTGACGAAGCGGCCCAGCTTCGCCTTCCCCGGACGCCGCTGCGGCCCGCACACCGCGTCGCTCGCTTGGCGCAGCCTCTCGTAGTTGTCGGCCGGGACGATGAAGGCGTCGGAGATGAACTGCGGGGAGGGGTCCTCCGCCGAGAGGACGTGGGCGACATCTCCCAGCCAGCCGCTGCTTTTGCTGAGCCGCAGCCAGCGGCCGGTCGCCCACTCCTGATGTTCTGTGGACCCGGTGTCGTCCAGGATCGGGTCACCAAGGCAGTAATCCGCGAACCCCACCGAACAGCCGGGCGGGAACCGGCCATTGGCAGCAAATGCCCGGCCCGGCCCCTCCCGCGTGTTGTTGCCGAACTCTCCGGACGTCAGTCCGAGGTACTGGGTGCCGCGGGTACGGGCGTTGGCGCAGGACGCCTTCGGGATCCCCGGCTCGTCGACCGGTGAGAAGAGACTGACTGCGGAGACGGCCAGCACGAGCAGTCCGGTGGCCGCGGTGACGATGTTCCAGCGGTCCGCCGGGGAGGCGCTCACCTCCGCTTCCGCCGGTGCGGACGGCGGCGGGGGTCTGCGGGCCGCCAGGCGGACCGCGAGCGCGAGGACGGCAACCGCGGCGACCAGTCCGTCCACGCGCAGGACGCGCGTACGGCCGTAGAGGACACCACATTCCACGAGCCCGATCCGGCCCGCGAGCAGCACGATGCTCGCCACGACCAGGAACCGGAAGAGCCCCTTGCGGTACACCACGCGCGGCCGCGTGGAGGCTGCCCGCCTCTCCTCCGCGCGACCTGCATGCCCCGGCGACCTCGTGTACCGCCCCATGCGCGTCCCCCCACCCAGGATGGAGAGGGGACGATAGCAGCCGCCGGCGGCCTGCGGGCGGGAAAGCGAAAGCCCGGCAAGATCCCCCGGTGTCAGAAGTCCCAGACCTGGAACTCCGAGAGCTAGCCGGTCAACCCAAACCGGGCGGCCTTGCGCGGCCCGGACTCTGACGGCTCGCGGACGGCGCAGGTCATCAAGCCCATCACGGATTTTGACTGTCGAGGCTCGCGAGGGGTAGGTGCGTACCGCCTTCCAGCACCGTGCGAGGCCGGGCCTACGACTTTGTTCCCCGCCAACAGGCGGTGATGACCGGGCAGTTGCCCGCGCCCGAGCCGGCTGATCCCGAGCCCGACGACCAGGGGCAGAAGCCCGGTGGCCGCGAGGCGGTGGACATGACGGGCTGCGGGCCCTGCGGGAATCGCGCACACAGATCGCCCGGCACTCTCCGCAGACGGAGGAGTAGGCCACTCGCGGGGCGGCCGCTCTCGGCTGGCGTGCCACTCGGTGAGCGTGAGGCGGGAACCGGCGTGTCTGCGTGCTCCATGCGAAAGCTGTCGCGTATCTGGAGTCGTGCCGCCCCGCGCCGTTGAGACCGCGTGGGCGGTGTTTCGACGAGATCCCGGAGATCTTGGACACGACGTCCAAGAAGGACATCGTCGGCCGCATCGAGCGAGCAGTGAAGGTGCGTGAGTGGATGGAACGGACGGCCGCCGATGCGGGTTCATGAGGTCCGGCGCAGCCGGATGGACAGTCTGAGGAATTGACACTGATCTGAGACAGCCGCCAGCCGACACAGCGTGAGACTGAACGGGAACGCCCAGGTCAAAGCGTCGGCACATGACACCGAAAGCGAGAACCTACACCTGTAAGCCCGCATTTCGCGTGTCCCTTTCTCGTTGATCGTGGCCTTTGTCCGAGCCAAGGGGCAGCGTGGTGAGACGCACTCGCGTCTGATCGTTCACCCGTCGCAGTGCTGATCCTGGTCTCGGTCCATGCGGCGCCCGTCGCCCCACCACCGGCCGCGGTCAGCCGATGCCGCACCTCTGCGATCACGTCAGGTCGTCCCGGGTGCCCGCAGTACGCGGCGAACAGCGTTGCGGAGCCAATGGTGGGCTCCGTCGGCTGTGTGGCGGGGGTGCCAGGCCATGCCGATGGCCAGGGGCGGCAGCGGCAGGGGTACGTCGAGGAGGCGCAGGCCGAGGGCGGTGGCGGTGTGGGTGAGTGGTGATTCGGGGTTGCCGGGGAGTGCGGCGGGGACGAGGCATACGACGTCGCTGCGGGCCGCGAGGGCCATCGCCGCCAGGTGGCTGGGAAGGACGGCAGTGACGCGCCGCTGGAGGTTGCGTTCGGCCAGGGCGCTGTCGAGAGGGCCGATGAACCGGCCTCGTCGGCTGACCACGACATGTTCGGCGGCAGCGAGCCGCACCGGGTCCAGGGCTTCTTCGGCGAGGGGGTGCCCCGGGCGGACGGCCGCCACCATCCGAAGCGTGGCCAGTTCTTCGACCTGGGTCTCCGGGTCCACGTGGTCGATGGATCCGATCTCCAGATCGATCCGGCCGTCGCGGAGGGCCGGACCGGCCTCCAACTCCTCGGCCCGGAGCCGGAACGAGACGCCCGGCGCCTCCTGCCGGGCCAGGTGCAGCAGTCCAGGGGTCAGCGCCGCACCGACCAGGTCGGCGGTCTGGAGGGTGAAGGTGCTGCTCAGGGTGGTGGGGTCGGCGCCTTCGCCGGGGCTGAGCAGCGATTCCAGACGGCGCACCACTGCGGCGGTTTCGTCGCGCAGAGCCAGGGCTCGAGGGGTGGGAACCATGGTCTGTCCGGCCCGTACGAGGAGCGGGTCCTGGAGGGTGCGGCGCAGGCGGCCGAGGGTGCGGCTCATGGCGGCGGGGGAGGTGTGCAGGCGAGCGGCGGCGCGGGTGACGCTCTGCTCGGTCAGCAGGGCGTCCAGTGCGACGGCGAGGTTGGCGTCAAGGGTTGGACGTGGGCTTTTCACCAGCGTAATTCCATTCCAGACAATACCTCTTTGCTGAAGTTCCCATTGTGGCATCACCGTGGCGTTCCCCAGGATGGGCATACCGATCCGACACGGACTCCTGGAGTTTTCATGATCGTCATCACTGCCCCCACCGGGAACATCGGCCGTCACCTGCTCACCCGGCTCCTTGAGTCCGCTCCCGCCGCCGGTGAGGAACTGCGCGTGATCGTGCGTGACCCGGCACGGCTGCCGGACGCGGCACGCGGACGCGTCGAGGTAATCACCGGTTCGCACGGCGACGCCGAGGTGGTCGACAGGGCTTTCCAGGGCGCGGACGCCGTCTTCTGGCTCGTCCCCCCGGACGCCTCTTTGGCCCCGGAGGACGCCTGGTCCGGCTTCACCCGCCCCGCCGCGAAGGCGCTCGCCGCCCACGGGGTCGGCCACGTCGTCGGCGTTTCCGCGCTCGGCCGCGGCACCCCGCTCGCCGGCCGCGCCGGACTCGTCACCGCCTCATTGGCCATGGACGACCTTCTGGCCGGCAGCGGCGTCGCCTACCGGGCCCTGGCCAACCCGTCCTTCTTCGAGAACCTCCTGGAGGAGGCCGCCTCGATCCGCGAGCAAGGCGTCTTCACCGACACCGTCGATGCCGACCGCAAGGCGCCTCTGGTCGCCGTCGCCGACATCGCGGCCGTCGCCGCCAGCCTGCTGCTGGACCGCTCATGGACTGGCACCGGCAGCGTCCCGGTCCTCGGGCCGCAGGACCTGTCACCCAATGACCTGGCCCGCATCATGACCGAGCAGCTCGGCCGCCCCGTCCGCTATGAACGCCAGCCGCTCGACGAGCTATACGCCACCCTCGTCGGCTACGGCCTCAACGAGGCATTCGCACAGGGCGTGATCGACATGAAGCGGGCCAAGGACGAGGGCCTCGATGCCGGCGTTCCCCGCACCCCGGACACCGCCGGTCCCAGCGCCTTCGAGCACTGGTGCGCCCAAACCCTCAAGCCCGCCGTCCTCTCCTGAAAGCCACCAGTCTCTACGCCATCGCAATTGGCGCCCATGGCGTCAACGGACCCACCACCTGGGAGACACCACCATGCCCGTTAAGGAAAACGAACCGCCGGTCACCGCGTTCATGCTCGTCAAGACCACGCCCGAGTGGCTCGCACTGACCGTCCCGGAGCGGATCGCCGCCTTCACCACCCAGGTCCTTCCCACGATCGAGGCCAGGACCACCGGCGTCCGGTCACGCTTCTACGACACCGAGTTCTACTCCGCGCGCGTCACTGATGTCTGGGTCTGGGAAGCGGACGACCACCACGCCTACCAGCTCCTCATCGACGCCCTCCGCGAAACCCCGTTCTGGGACCGCTACTTCGAGGTCGTCGACATCCTCGTCGGTACCGAGAACGGCTATGCCCGCAACTACCACGTCGACCCCGTTGCCACCATCAGCACCTGACCGCCAGCGGTTGCCGCGCACCGGGCTCAGCTACCCGGTGTGCGTCGCAGGTCTCTCGGACGTCGCACCGCCTGAGGACAAGATCGTGAGCCGGAATGGCGCAGCCCCTGAATGAGACGACCGGGAACGGCCCAGGTCCCTGCTGCGGAATGGGACATTCCAAATGAGGACCTACAGTTCCCCCACGGTCAGGATGTCTGCGCCTCTGCGGGCGTCGGGTCCAGGGAGTCGAGGAGCTCCCCGAAGGTGATTTCCTCGTCGTCGTAGTCGAAGGTTATGGCGGTGGCGAGCGTCTCCCACCGGCCGGTGTTGCGTCCGCAGCGGTCCAGCAGAATCTTCAGGGCCACGTCGGGTTCGTGGTTGGCGAGGACTTCGTAGGCGGGGATCTGGCGCAGGTGTTCCAGGGTGCGGTAGCGGGACTTCACGACGGCGCGGTAGACCTCGGAGCGGGAGAGGACCTCCCCGGTGGCGGGGGAGTCGAGCCAGGAGTGCAGGACGGCTGCGGGGTCGGGGTGCTCGTGCTGTCGCCACCAGGTACGACAAGCTTGCCGTCCGCTGCGAGTCAACCGTGCTGGTCGCAGTCCTCAACGAGTGTCTATGAAACGCTTGAGCAGCGCCTGTGCCATGTAGTGGTCGTAGCGTTCAGCCATCTGCAGAGGTGTAACTCCATTGCTGGTTGGGAGCAGGGGGTCTGCACCGTAGGCGAGGAGAATGGCCGTCGCCGCGGTGTTCCACGGGTGTCCCGTCTGCAGGTGGCCATCGCCTTCGATATCAAGAGCGTGGACGAGTAGCGTGAAGCCCCAGCATGTTTCGTTCGGGTCTGTTCCAGACGCCAGATGAAAAGTGAGCAGCTCATGGTCACTGGTCTCCACGGCCCTGTGGGCAGGCGTCCAATTCGAGTCGTTGGGCATGTCGGTCACCCGATGAAGCTTACGAAGCCGTCGGGCAGGCACAGGCGTGGGGCTGCACTCTCACAACGTTGTACGCGTGTCTGACCGCTCGGGGCGACGCGTTGTTCGAGTTGTGCGATGCACTGTTGTGTACGGACGGACCGGTGCGGACGCTGGTCGACGTCGCGCTCGCGCCGGAACACCGTCATGGCCATGGAGCTCTGTACGGAGGGCTCAACCAGGGGCGGATCGACGTCGACCGGCTTCGCCGGGCCCTGGCCGGGGTGCCGCTGCCCCGGGCTGCGGACGGTCGGCTGGTGCTGGCCGTGGATGTCTCACCGTGGCTGCGGCCGGACGCCGGCACCTGTGCTGGACGCGCCTTTTGTCACACGTTCGGCCGCGGCCAGGGCAAGCACCAGATGGTCCCGGGCTGGCCGTACTCGGTGGTGGCCGCGCTGGAGACCGGCCGCATCTCGTGGACGGCAGACAGTGGCAGGAGGGTGACCCGGAGATTCTGGTGGTGCTGGACGCCGGCTACGACGCACCGCGCATCGCCCACCTGCTGGACGGTCTGCCGGTGCAGATCCTCGGCCGTCTCCGTTCCGACCGGGTGATGCGGCGCCCGACGCCGCCGCCCGACCCGAAGGGCGGCCGACCGCCCAAGCACGGCGGTGAGTTCGTCTTCGGTGACCCTGCCAGCTGGGCCACCGAGCGAGCCGTGACCACCACGGACACCCGCCTCTACGGCAAGGCGACCGCGCGGGCATAGGACCGGCTGCACCCCCGGTTGACCCGCCGGGCGGCCTGGCTCGACTACGACGGGCGGCTGCCCGTCATCGAAGGCACCGTCGTCCGCCTGGTCGTCGAGAAGCTGCCCAGCGGCGGGGTGAACAAGCCGGTCTGGCTGTGGTGGTCCAAGACCGGGGCCCCTCAGAGGACGTGGATCGCTGTTGGCAGTCGTTCCTTCGCCGCTTCGACCTAGAGCACACGTTTCGGCTGTTCAAGCAGACCCTCGGGTGGACCAAGCCCCGGCTTCGCAGCTCGGAAGCGGCCGACCGCTGGACGTGGCTGGTGATCGCCGCCTACGCCCAGCTCCGGCTGGCCCGCCCGCTGGCCACCGACCTCCGGCGGCCCTGGGAGAAGCCGGCTCCGCCGAACGGGCTCACGCCCGCCCGAGTCCGCAGAGGTTCAGAAACCTGCGCGCGAAGACCGGTTCACCGGCCGGTGCACCGAAACCGTCCCGCCCCGGTCCCGGAAGGCCACCTGGCTCGCCCACCACGCTGTCGGCACGAAGCCCCGGCGCCGGACGCTACCTGCACCCCGGAGCTGAACGCTTCCACACCTTCGGATTGGATTGCGGCATCGCGTGACGCGACTGCGGTCACGAGCAGGGGGTATGGGTTGTTCATCTTTGGTGTGCTGGCCCTGATGCTGTTCATCCTGGCCATCGTCTGGGCCGTCCTCGGAGTACACGGTCTGCTTCTTGGCCGCATGCCGGGCCACTGGCTCCAGCAACGAGTTCGGCAGCCCAGGCTCTGGGGAGTGGGCGCCCTGCTGATGCTGGTCAGCTGGAACGTGGACTCACCATCGCTTCTCGCCGTGGGAATCGGCCTCGTCGTACTAGGACATGTCGTGAAGCCCACGCGGTGACTCCGTTGGCCGTGCACCCTCCCGAAGTCAAACGACAAGCTGAGGGAGCCCCGGTCCAGCCGACCGAACGTCGCCACGGCCATGGGTGGAGCCCTGCTGGGCAAGACTCCTGCCGAGCGCACCGCGACGATCGAGACGAACGCCGGCAAGAGCACCCGTCAGGGGTCCCGCATGACAGATGTCATGCGGGACTCGCGACGCCGGACACTGCCACCCGGCCCCGCCGACCGGCGACGATGGGAGGCATGAACACAGACGCAGCGGTCACCTTCGCCGCCGTGACGAAGTCCTACGGCGCCGTCAAGGCCGTCGACGGCCTCAGCCTCACCCTGCACCCGGGGGAGACCGTCGCTCTGCTCGGCCCCAACGGCGCCGGCAAGTCCACCGCCCTCGACCTGCTGCTCGGCCTGCGCCCCGCCGACAGTGGCGACGTCCGGGTCTTCGGCGCCGCCCCGCGCGACGCGATCGTCCAGGGCCGGGTCGGCGCCATGCTGCAGAGCGGCGGGCTGATGGACGAGGTGACCGTGCGGGAGCTGGTCCGGCTGGCCTGCGCCCTGCACCCCAAGCCGTACCGGGCCGATGACGTGCTCGCCAGGTCCGGCGTCACCCAGATCGCCGACCGCAAGGTCAACAAGCTCTCCGGCGGCCAGGAGCAGCGCGTCCGCTTCGCCCTCGCCACGGCGGGCGACAGCGACCTCATCGTCCTCGACGAGCCGACGACCGGTATGGACGTCTCGGCCCGCCAGGCGTTCTGGGCGACCATGCGGGAGCAGGCCGACCAGGGCCGCACCGTGCTGTTCGCCACGCACTACCTGGAGGAGGCCGACGCGATCGCCGACCGCGTCCTCGTGCTGCACCGCGGCCGCCTCCTCGCCGACGGGACCGCCGCACAGATCAAGGCGAAGGCGGGTGCCCGCAAGGTCTCCTTCGACCTGGAGGGCGAGATCGACGCCGCCGCCATCAAGGCGCTGCCGTTCCTCACCGCCGTGGACATCTCGGGCCAGATCATCCGCATCCAGTCCACCGATGCCGACGCGACCGTGCACGCGCTCTACGGGCTCGGCGTCTACCCGCGCAACCTCGAGGTCGCCGGACTCGGTCTCGAGCAGGCCTTCGTGGCCATCACCACAGCGGAAGAAGCCGCCGAGGAGGCGAACGCAGCGTGAACAGCCTCATCAAGCTGGAGATCACCCGCGCCCTGCGCAACAAGAAGTTCCTGTTCTTCTCAGTGATCTACCCGTCGGTCCTGTTCCTGCTGATCGCGGGCAGCGCCGACAGCACCACGATCGTCGACGGCACGGGTCTGAACCTGCCCGCGTTCATGATGGTCTCCATGGCCTCCTTCGGCGCCCTCACGGCCGTACTCATGGGCAACAGCGAGCGCATCGCGAAGGAGCGGGAGAGCGGCTGGGTACGGCAGTTGAGGCTGACGACGCTGCCGGGCCGAGGATACGTACTGGCGAAGACAGCGAGTGCCGCGGTCGTCTCCCTGCCCTCCATCGTGATCGTCTTCGTCGTGGCCGCCGCCTTCAAGGACGTACGTCTCGACGCCTGGCAGTGGTTCGCGCTCACTGGCGCGATCTGGGCGGGCAGTCTCTGCTTCGCCGCGCTCGGGGTCGCCATCGGTTACCTCGCATCCGGCGACGCCGTCCGCCCGATCACGATGATCGTCTACTTCGGCCTCTCCATCCTGGGCGGCCTGTGGATGCCGACCACGACGTTCCCGCAGTGGCTGCAGAACATCGCCGCATGGCTGCCCACGCACGCCTACGCCGCTCTGGGCCGGGCCATCGAGCTGGGGAACGCGCCGCACGGCAAGGACGTCATGCTGATCGTCGTGTACTTCCTGCTCTTCGCGGGCGGCGCGGCCTGGCTGTACCGGAAGGACACGTTGAAGGCGTGAGCACGCAGATGGACGGTCCGCCCGAGGTCCCGGGGATCGGCAGACCGCCGGAGACCCGCCGTGAGTCCTACGTGAAACTGGTGTGGATCGCGATGTGGCTCGCCTTTCTCGGCAGCCCGGTCGCCGACCTGCTGCGGGGCGACCACGGCCCGGTGGGCACGGTCCTCGGCTGGCTGGGGCTCGTGGCGTTCGCCGGCTGCTACGTGGGCCTCGTCCTGCGGCAGACCGGCAGGCCGACGGAGCCGGTCGTGGTCCGCGGCTGTCTGACCGTGCTGGCGGTCTTCGCCATCGCCCTGCCCCTCACGCTGGGGGACGAGTGGCTGGTCCTGTTCGTGTACGTCTCCGTGGCCTGCGGCGCCGTACTCCCGCTGAAGTGGACCCGTACGGCGATCCTGACGACGACGGCCGCCCTGATCGCCACCGGGCTGCTGCTCGGCGCCGACCCGCAGTACTGGCTCCTCATCCCCACGCTGCTGGGCGGCTTCTCCATGATCGGGGTGCGCGAACTGGTCCGTACGACCCGCGAGTTGCGCGAAGCCCGCGCCCAGGTAGCCCAGCTCGCCGCGAACGAGGAGCGGCTGCGGCTCGCCCGCGACCTGCACGACCTCCTCGGCCACTCCCTCTCGCTCATCACCCTCAAGAGTGAACTCGCGGGCCGCATGCTGCCCGATCACCCCGGCAAGGCGGCCGGCCAGGTCGCCGACATCGAGAAGGTGAGCCGCCAGGCACTCGTCGACGTGCGCGAGGCCGTCACCGGGTACCGCAGACCCCGGCTGGCCGCCGAACTCGGCGGCGCACAGGCGGCGTTGGCGGCAGCGGGCATCGCGGCAGAGGTGCCCGCCGACGTCCCCGACCTGCCCGGGACGGCGGAGGCGACGCTTGCCTGGACGCTGCGCGAAGCCGTCACCAACGTCGTACGGCACAGCGGGGCGCGCCACTGCACGGTCACCGTCACCCGGCGCGAGACCCTCGGCGGGCCGGTCGTCGAGCTGAGCGTCGAGGACGACGGCGCGGGCCCGTCCGGGGCGCCGCCCGGCAACGGCCTGAACGGCCTCGCCGAACGCCTGGCCGCGGTCGGCGGCACCCTGGAGACAGGGACCGCGCCCGCGCGCGGCTTCCGCCTGGTGGCCCGGGTCCCGGCCGCCTCCGTAGGATCCGCCGCATGAGCACGGAGAACGGCAAGGGCGACGGGATCAGGGTGCTGCTCGCCGAGGACCAGTCGATGGTCCGTGAGGCGCTCGCCGCGCTGCTCGGCCTCGAGCCGGACATCGAGGTCGTCGCGCAGGTGGCACGCGGCGACGAGGTGGTGGCCGCCGCCCTCGCGCACCGGCCGGACGTGGCCCTGCTCGACATCGAGATGCCGGGCTGCACGGGCATCGAGGCGGCGGCCCGACTCCGTGCGGAACTGCCTGAGTTGAAGGTGGTCGTCCTCACCACGTTCGGCCGCCCCGGCTATCTGCGCAGCGCCATGGAGGCGGGCGCCAGCGCGTTCCTGGTGAAGGACGCCCCCGCGGCCCAACTCGCCGAAGCCGTCCGCCGAGTCCTCGCGGGCGACCGCGTCATCGACCCCACGCTCGCCGCGGCGGCCCTCGCGGAGGGCGCCAATCCGCTGTCGGATCGCGAGCGTGAGGTGCTCCGCGCGGCGGCGGACGGCCGCACCAACGCCGAACTGGCCGCAGCCCTGCATCTCTCACAGGGCACGGTCCGCAACTACCTGTCCATGGCGATCCAGAAACTGGCGGTCCGCAATCGCGCGGAGGCGGTACGGACCGCGCGGGACAAGGGCTGGCTGTAACCGTTCGGTTCAGCTTCGACCGGGCCGGACCGCCGGGCAGACCCGCCGCCACGAGGACACAACAGTCACTAGTACTCCACACAGACTTCGGTATATGTCCTGGTCATCGGCGTGAGCGTGGAGATCACCGGCCCGGAACATGTGATTGTATGGGAGTTGTAAAGAACAAAACAGCCCATGCGACGCGCTTCGGGGCGTGCGGGGCTGTGTATCGGAAAGCAGCACGAATGAAGAGCACTTGGCGTGTCTGGCCCATAGGCACCGCCGGCATAGCCGTCCTGACCGCAGGGGCAGTGCTTGTCTCCACCCCCAACGTCGCCACGGCAGTGGGGAAGCCGAACGCCGCGGAGAAGGAAATCGACTCCGTCGCCACACAGTTGGAGCGGACGCTCGCGGCCCTCGATGCTCATCCCATCACGGAGGCCGAGACGGTGGAGGCGGCGCTGGAGGCCGCCAAGACGCAGGGGCGCCGGGTGGAGGTCCTGCAGATGCGGACCGAGACGGACACGGTGTACGCGAACCCCGACGGCACGTTGACGACCGACGTGGCCGCCGGCCCCGTGCGCATGGTGCGCGACGGGAAATGGGTCGACGTCGATGTCGACCTCAAGCGCTCGGCCGGCGGTGGCGTCGAGGCCGTGGCCCACCCTGAGAACCTGAAGCTGGCCGGCAAAGAGGGCACGCCGGCCAGGTCGCTGGCAGCCGTGGCGGAAGCAGCCCCGGCACAGGCGAATGACCTGGTGTCCATCGGACAGGGGCAGGGCAAGATCGCCCTTCAGTGGAAGGGCGGGCTGCCGGCGCCCCGACTGGACGGAAACCGGGCCACCTACAAGGACGCCGTTCCCGAAGGTGACCTGATCGTCGAAGCCACCCGTACGGGCTTCGAGCAGTTCCTGCGCCTCAACGAGGTGCCCAAGGACGGCGCACCGATGGTCGTTCCGATGACCGTCCCCGACGGCACCAAGGCCCGGCAGAACCCTGACGGGTCGGTCACCTTCAGCGACTCCTCCGGTGAGAGGACCGCGGTGATGCCCGCCCCGACCATGTGGGACAGCCGGCGCGATTCCCGGTCGTTCGAGCGGACCAACAGCCGTCGCGTCGACACGGAGATGAGCCAGGACGGCAATACCGTCACGCTCACCCTCACCCCGGACGCCGATTGGCTGAACGACCCCAAGACGCAGTACCCGGTGACGATCGACCCCGCGGCCGACGCGCTGGACGTACTGTTCGACACCTTCGTCCAAGGCGGCGACACCACTGACCAGTCGGCGAACACCGACCTCAAGCTCGGCTGGCCCGGTGACTACGAGGGCAGCACCAAGCGCATCGCTCGCTCCTTCGTCACCTTCAGGACCTCGCCCTTCGCGGACTCCCTGGTGTCGAAGGCGAATCTGAAGCTGTGGAACTACCACTCGTGGTCTGCCGGGGCACGTGGCTGGGAGGTCTGGGCGGCCGATCCCGCGGACCGGAACACCCGTTGGACCAAGCAGCCGGCCATGACGGAGAAGATCGCCACCTCCACCGAGACCAAGCCCGCCACCAGCCCCGGCTGGGTCAACGCGGACGTCACGAAGCTCGCCCAGACCTGGGCCTCCATGAAGGCCGACACCGGCTCGGTGGCCCTCAAGGCGGTCGACGAAGCCGACACCTACGGGTGGAAGCGCTTCTACTCGGCCAACGCCACCGACCAGGACAAGATCCCCACCCTCGAAGTCACCCACAACTACCGGCCCGGCGCGGGGAGCAACCTCCAGGCCGGCACACCGTTCATCTCCAGCGGCGGCATCTTCAAGGTGGACTCCACCACCCCCACGCTGCGCGCCTCGATGACCGACAGCAACGCCGACGACAGTGTTCAGGGCACCTTCCAGATCACCGACGACGCCACCGGCAAGGTGGTCGCCACCGTCAACTCGGAAGAGGTGCCGTCCAACACCACCGCCTCCATCAAGGTGCCCGCCGGCAAGCTCACCTCCGGTAGGACGTACAGCTTCCGCACCACCGCGTTCGACGGCACCCACTACGCCACCGGCTGGTCTCCGTCGGTGAAGTTCTACGTCGACACCGCGTGGAAGCCGACGGACGCCGAGAACACGCTGGGCCTGGCCAACCTGTACTCGGAGGCGGCGGACGTCACCGCGGCCACCTCCTCCGACGACACCTACGCCTCCATCGCCGCCACGGAGGAGAACACCGTCCGCGTGCCGTGGGACGGCCAGAACAAGCCCGTGGACGTCGAGAACGAACAGATGCCCACCAAGCTCACCGTCCCCGGGGCGACATCCAAGGGAACCCGGGTGGGCGGCAACGTGGTGTACACATCCAGCGGTGCGGTCGACACCGTGGTCCAGCCGACCGTCGACGGCGGATCGCGCACCCTGACCATCATCAAGAACGGCTCCGCGCCGCACGACTACGAGACCGGCTACACCATCCCGGCCGGCATGAAGGCTGTCGTCCACGAAGAGGACGGGTCCGTCTCGCTCTACTCCGAAGGCGACGAGGACACCTCCAAGGCGCCGACCAAGGAGCCCGCCGGCTTCTTCGAAGCCCCTTGGGCCAAGGACGCCAACGGCAAGGATGTACCCACCAGCTACAAGGTCGTGGGTAACAAACTGGTGCAGCACGTCGAGTTCGACAGCAACAGTGCCTTCCCCATCGTCATCGACCCCTCCTGGTGGTCCACCACCAAGAAGATCTTCAACTGCGCCGTGCGGGGTATCGCCCCGATCGCCCTCACCTTCACCCCGTCGGGATCGACATACCGTGTGATCACCGCGATCCGGCTGGCCAAGAAGATCGGTTTCAAGAAGGTCGCCAAGCTGATCTACAACTACTCCAAGCGTCGCAAGATGAAGCTCTCCTTCCGCAAGATGGTCGGAACGCTCATCGGTATCGACGGCATCAAGAAGTACTGCAAGTTCTGACCACCGGAGATCCACGTTGCTCAACGTCATCGCAACAGCCGTCCTGCTGGCGGAGCTGGGCGTCCTGATCCGGTACCGCTTGGTGCGCCGCCGCCAGGAGCGCCCCTCCAACTGGCCTGAGCTGACCGACTATCGGTACGGCCACGTGGCCGCGGCCCTGGCGGCGGCTGTCGTCGGATGGGCGCTCGCCGGGCGGGACGTGAGCTGGGGCCCCATCGTCGGCACCCTGTTCGTCGGAGTGATCGTTCCAGCGGTGGCCGCTCTCGCCGCCACCGTGCTGTGGAACGCGCCGACCGCTTGGGCCGTCTGCCTCGTGGGCGGCTTCACCAGCGGTCTGGCCCTGTCCTGAGCTGACGACAGCGGCAGGCACTGATCGCCCGTTGCGGCATACGCGAAAGCGGCTGCCGCAACGGGCGATCACGCGTGGGGGGCCGGGCGCAGACCGGCAGCGGCCGGGTGCCTGTGCCGGCCGGCGCCCGACCGTGTCCGGTGTACGGCGTGGGCGCGCCCGGGGTCAGCCGCGGACGCCGAAGTCGAGGCGGTCGGCGAGCCCGGCGGTGGCAAAAGCGGCGACGAGCTCGTCGCCGCCCTCGGTGAAGTGGGCCCAGCTGTCGTAGTGGAGGGGGACCACGCGGGCGGCGTCGAGGATCTTCGCGGCCTGGGCGGCCTGGGCGCTGTCCAGGACGATCAGCCCACCGTCGAAGAGATCAGGGAAGCGGGGCGCTCCGGCGAAGAGGAGGGCGGTGTCCACCGGGGCGAAGCGCTCGGCGATCTCCTTGACCGCGCCGAGGGAGGCGTTGTCGCCACTCACGTAGACGGTGGGCAGTCCCTCGCCGGAAAGGACGAACCCCACGACCTGGCCGCAGATCGGCTCGACCTCCTCGCGCTTCCCGGGTCCGTGGATGGCGGGCACACCGGTCACGGTGACCGTGCCGGGCCCGCCGTCCCGGCGCTCGAACTCGACCGACTGCCAGTCGGCGAGGCCGGTGGCCGTCTCTCCGAGACGTTCGCCGCCGCCGGGGGTGGTGAGCGTCAGGGGGACGTCGGTGAGCAGGGCCCGGCCGGAGGTGTCGAGGTTGTCGGCGTGTTCGTCGTGCGAGAGGAGGACCACGTCGACGCGGCCGAGATCGGCCGGGCTGCCGTCAGGCCCCGCCGTCTTGGTCAGCACGACGGCCGGTGCCGGGTGGTCGCCGGGGCCGTCGAAGGTCGGATCGGTGAGAAAACGCAGGCCGGCGTAGTCGAAGAGGGCGGTGGGGCCGCCGAAGACCCGAACGGGGAACGGGGAGGTCTGCACGGACGGGGAAGTCACGGAAGAAGTTCCTCACGGATAGATGGCTCGTCAAACGTGAGTCGACTGTAGGCGTGCCTCACGGATGAACGCAACCCATACCATGAGGAGCATGGAAGAGCTCGTGATGGAAGAAGTCGCCCTCCCGTCGGCGCCGGGGGAGACGGAGCACCCAGCCCTGGCCCTGGCCAACAGCGCCGTCGCGCTGCCCGGCGGGCACACGGCCGACCTCCTGGGCACCCCGGCGCGGGCCGAGCAGTGGCTGGCACGGCATGAACTCGCCCCGGCCGACGCCGGCTTGGCGGAGGCGTGCGCGACACAGCTGCGCTCACTGCGCGAACAGGTCAGGTCCCTTCTGGCCTCCCGCGTCACCGAGCAACCCGCCCTGCCCGCCGCCGTCACGGCGATCAACGACGCGATGACTCGCGTCCCGACCGCGTCGCTGTTGCAGTGGGACGAGAAGACCGGCCCCTACCGCGCCGCACCCCACCCCACCACCGCGATCGTCGAGCACGCCCTGGCAGCCATCGCGGCCGACGCCGCCGACCTGCTCACTTCGCCCGACGCCGCCCGCCTGACCGCCTGCGCCTCTCCGCCCTGCACCCGCTTCCTGCTCAAGCACGGCCGCCGCCAGTGGTGCTCCACCCGCTGCGGCGACCGCGCCCGCGCCGCCCGCGCCTACGCCCGCCGCACCGCGACGCAGTGATGACGCCGCAGCCCCGACCCTGCCGGCCGCCGTGCGGAACGTCTCAGCACACGATCCTGGGGGGACCATGAAGACCCGCGCCGCTCTGGCCGTCATCGCCACACTTACCGCAGCGCTCACCGCATGCGGGAACGCCGTCCTCGACAAACAGGCCGAATGCCAGAAGGCCCTCAGCTCCACTGCAAGCCAGTTCGAAGCCACCGAGACCAACAGACCCAGCGGCTGCGAAGACCTCAGTCGAGAGGACTACGAGGCTCTCCTCAGGGCCTGGGCCCTCAAAAACGGCGTCACCGACAGGGAAGGCGACACCGACCCGAAGGCGATGTTGTAGGGCCCCCGGTTCTCGGCGTACTCGCGTAGCACCTGGCGTCGGTCTGCTCGCCGAGCGCGCCCCCGGCCTGTACAGACAAAGGGTGTGGGCTCGTTGCTCGTTGCTCGGTACAGTCGCGTCCATGGCAACCGTGGGGGCTCCGGGATGGATGGTGCAACGTGCGGGCGCGGGCGACGTGGCTGGGCCCGCGACGGACGGCGACCGTCGCCGATGAACCGGCCGAGCGACTCAGCAGGTGAAGAGCGGATCCGTGACCGCCGACCCGACGGCCCGCACGAGCGGACGAGCCTGGGCCCGGCTGCTCGTCCTGTGCGGAACGATCTTCCTTGAGGGCAGCGACGTCGCCATGCTGGCTGTTGCCGTGCCCACCATCCGCGCCGATCCCGGTCTGAGCACCGGCACCGCGGCGTGGGTGATGAGTGGCTACGTGCTCGGCTACGCCGGTTTCACCCTGCTCGGCGGCCGCGTCGCCGATCTGCTGGGCAGGCGGCGGATGTTCCTCACCTGGCTCGGCGTCTTCCTGGTCTTCTCCATGCTGGGCGGCTTCGCGACCGACGGCTGGATGCTGGTCGTGGCCCGGTTCGCCACCGGCGTGGCGGCGGCCTTCATGACCCCCGCCGCCATGTCGATCATCACGACCTCGTACCCGGAGGGGCCACAGCGCGACAAGGCCCTGCTGGTCTTCGCCGGTGTCGGCGCCGGAGGCTTCTCGCTGGGCCCGGTCGTCGGCGGGCTGCTGACCGAACTCGGCTGGCGCCGGCCGCCCCGAAGAACCGGTCGTGGAGGGCTGGTTCTTCCCGGCGGGGTACTGCCGTGTGTCCATGGCCTACGGATTCATGATCGGCCTCGACGGTGCGTTCGGGATCGATGGCCATCGCTGGACGCCCCTGCACGCGAGCACGGACGGATGGGTGGAGTCCCTGGCGCTCGCCGCGTACGCCCGCCGCTGGGCCAGGACCGTCACACGGCTTACCGGCAAGGCCGCCGCGGCACTGGGCCTGGGCGGTTACGAGCCGGTGCCTGAAGTACAGGGCGTGATCGACACCTGGTGGCGGGGCCAGGACTCGCTCGTGGCCCTGTACAGGGGCGAGGCCGTGGGGCTCGATGCCGTGCAGACACCACTCGTCGAGGCCGTCGAAGATGTGCTTTGCCGGTCCTGGCCGACTGCCTGGGCCTGGCCGATCCCGCCGTCGGCGAGCGTTCCTGACAGCTCACCCTGGATCACACCGCCGCCTCCTTCGACGCCCGCCAGCACGCCCAGGCAAGCTCGTTGCTCGATGGCCCGGCGGGCCGACCGCCGAGAGGCGGCGTTCGTCAGCGAGTGAAGCGAGCGCTCGCGGCGACGCCGTGCTCCCGCGGAGCGTGCCCGGTGACGTCGTCCGGCCCGGTGCCCGTGAGGATCGGTCCTGCAGCTTCAGGGTTGTCCCGCGGCGTGGGTGGCCGCGGGACAGGCGGACTTCTGAAGCGGAGATAGGCCGGCGTCATACGGCCTTGCTCGCGCCTCGGGGTGCTCGCAGCGTCTGTCGTCGCCGCTTCACGCCAGGTGCTGTGATGAGCGGTGGCGGTCTCAGGCAGTGCGGAGGCAGAAGGGATGTCCGGCGGGGCTGGCGTAGACGCGGTGGCCGGCCCCGCCGCCGGGGGTGGTCTCCGCGGTCGGTCGCAGGCGGGTGGCGCCGGCGTCGGTGGCGGTGCGGTCGGCGGTCGCGAGGTCTTCGACGCCGAAGTCGAGGTGCATCTGCTGGGGGGCGCCGTCCGGCCAGTTCGGGGCGGTGTGGCCGGGGGCGGACTGGACGACGACCACGGGCAGGCCGGGTGCCTGGATGAAGTGGTGGGTGGGTGTGGTGGTGGTCGAACCGCCGAGCAGACGGTGCCAGAAGGCGCCCTCCGTGTCGATGTCGGCGGCGTCGATGATCACGGAGGTCAGGGTGATGGGCATGGTCGGTTCCTGTTCTTCACGTTGATCGGTGTTCAGACGGTGGGCAGGATGCCGCCGTCGACGCGGAACTGGGCTCCGGTGAGCCATTTCGCGCGACTGGAGGCAAGGAACGCGATCATCTCGGCGACGTCCTGGGGGTCGCCGGGGCGGCCCATGGGGACGTTCAGGTGGTCCACGATCTGGCGTGTGATCTCGTCTTCGGTCACGCCCTGCTGTTCGGCCATGTGCCGCAGGTGGGCGGTGGCGCCGTCGGTGACGACGAAGCCGGGCAGCACGCAGACCACCCGCACGCCGTGCTTGCCGACCTCGGTGGCCAGTGCGCGGCTGTAGGTGTTCAGCGCGGCTTTGGCGGCGGCGTAGGAGGCTTCCGCGCGCTGGGGCAGCTGGCTGGCGATCGAGGAGACGTGCACGACGACGCCGGAGCCCCGCTCGACCATCCCTGGCACCAGCGCCCGGTCCAGGCGCACGGCGCTCATGAGGTTCATCCCCAAATCCGCCTGCCAGGACTCGTCGGACCGGCTCAGAGTCGGCACCGGAGGGCTCGCCGCGCCGGCGTTGTTCACGAGGACGTCCACACCGCCCACGTGGTCGATGACGCGCCGGCCGAGTTCGGCCACCCCCTGCGGTGTGGAGAGGTCCGCCGGTATGAAGGTGGCGCCGTCGTCCTTCGCGGGCCGGCCGCGGGAGGCCGTCAGCACGGTCGCACCTGCGGTGACGAAGCGGCGCGCGGTCGCCGCCCCCAGGCCCCGGCTGCCGCCGGTGACCAGGACACGCAGACCCTTCAGCTCTTCTCCGGTTTCCGGCATCGGTCACTCCTTCCATAAGATGAACCTGACTCCGGAAACGGTACACCTAAACGGAACCGGACTCACCTTATGGAGGTTTCCTTGTCGCCATCACGCCCGCTGCGCGCCGACGCGCGCCGCAATCGCGAAGCCTTGCTGGCCGCCGCCCGGGCAGCATTCCTCGCCGGTGACACCGACGCGCACGTGGAGGAGATCGCCCGCAGCGCCGGGGTCGCCGTCGGCACGCTCTACCGCCACTTCGAGACCCGCGAAGCGCTGATCGAGGAGGTCTACCGCAAGGAGGTCGACGACCTGTGCGCCGCGCCCGAGCAGCTGCTGGACCACCACCCCCCGCAGGAGGCACTCTCCCGTTTCCTGCTTCTCCTGGTCGACCACGCGGCCGTGGGCAAGGGAATGTCCGTCGCACTGGCAAGCATCATGGCCAGCGACTCGCCGGTCTTCGACGACGCCCGTGCCCGCATGGGTGACGCCCTCACCCGCCTCCTCGACGCCGGATCCGCGGCCGGCGCCATCCGCGGCGACGTCACCGGCCCCACCCTGCTGAGAGCCCTGGGCGGCATCTGCGCCATGGGTGTAAGGGACGGGTGGCTCGACGAAGCTCGCCAGATCACCAGCCTCCTTCTCGACGGCCTGCGCCAAAGTGCCCCCGCGCGGCCTGTGCCGAGAGCCGTCCGTCGTGCTGCACCTGCCAGGGGCCAAGATGTCCCGTGAGATTTAGACGGTGTCCTATGGTGAGGCGGAGGAGTCGTTTGTAGCAGCACAGGGCGGCGGCGAGACCGAGAATGGCCAGGTAGTTACGGGGATGGCGTTCGTAGCGGGGGCTGAGTCTGCGGTAGCCGGACAGCCAGGAGATGGTCCCGCTCGATGACCCATCTGCGGCGGCCCGGGCGTTCGCTGGACTCGATGCCTATGCGGGCGATGCGCACGCCGATGCGCTTGCCCCGTAACCATTTTCGCAGGTGTGGGATGTCGTATGCCTTGTCTGCATGGAGTCGTTGGGGTTTGCAGTGACGGCCGCGGTGGGGTCGTGTCTCGTTTGGTGACCCGCCACCATCGGCTTCAGGCCTTCGCCGTCGTGGACGTTCGCGGCGCAGACGCCGACGACCAGGGGCAGTCCGTTCGCGTCCGGCAAGACGTGCATCTTGGAACCCGGCTCGCCCCGGTCCACGGGGCTCGGACCTGTGTGTTCGCCCCTTTTTCAGCGCGTACGTGCGCGGAGCCGAGGACGACACGGGAAACGTCGATGAGGCCTGCGTCGTCGAGTCGGTGCAGGACCGCTTGGTGGAGCCGGCCGGCCCCAGACACCGGCTCTGGACCAGATCATGAACCGGCGGTGGGCCGTCGACTTCGATATGCCGAGCACGGCGGTAAAGCCCGCCAGGCGCAATCGCTGACCAGCACGTAAATGATCGCCGCGAACAGCGGCTCATCAGGCGTGTCTTGCGTGCCGCCGCCCTGCGGCCGCACCTTCGACTGTGGGATCAGCGGCTTCGCGATCTCCTACAGCCCATCCGGAACAATCCAACTCCACGTACCCCGCCGTGCGATATATGGAGGTCGTCCAGGTAGCAGCGACCAACGAGTGGCTGTAGTCGACCCCATACGATGCTGACCTGATCGGTTGCCGACACAGGGAGATGACCATCCGATGGGGGCCAGGGGTTACGGCGTGGTCAGCGAGAACGGCGACCACATTGAAGGTGCCTCCGAGGACGCCTTGTTCGAAATGGTCAGCGCCCTCAACGACACGGACAACACGTTCATCGTCATCGAACCCGATACGGACGATCCCACCTGGTTCGCGTCCGTGGCCGTTCTGGAAGAGGGCGGGTACGAGATCGTCTGCCGCGACTCGGCCCGCCACGAACACAAGGTTCACACGGAATCCGACATCAGCCGCATCGCGCTTGATCTCATCGTCTGGCTGGCTGCACGTAACATTGCGGGGCAGCGAGCCAGACGGGGCACCGACTTCCAAGACACGGCCTAACGCGCAGACCTTAGCCAGCGCGCGACCTGGCCCAGCAAGGGGCGCCACCCCCCTGGCGGCGCCTGCAGGAAGTACTGCGGCGACGACGGCCCGTAGGGGCACCGGACCCAGGAGTCCGAAGCCAACTGCTCATACCGGCGGCCCGGGTAGCCAATCCCGGCACGTCGGGCACGGCCGAGGCGACCGTGCCTATCACGTCGAGACCGTCACGCAAGCGCCGCAGCGGCCTGCGCGGCCACCACGACGGTGTGGCCGTGGCCCGTCAGCGCCAGGTCCACAACACATTCTTCAGCAGATCGTTCGTGCGGTCCTGGTCGGTCGGGCGCAGGCCGGACTTCGTGGAGTTCTTCCAGGTCATAGAGACCATGGGGGTGTCGCCGTCACCGACGTTCACCGTGGACCCGGCATACCGCTCACCGGTGGCCGTCCTGGCGCGCAGCTTCTTCGCGATCTTTCCGGCGGTGTCCTTCGAGGTGCTCAGAACGCAGAGCTTCTCGGTCGACGCAGATCCGTGGGCGCGACCGCCGATCCCGGCCAGGGTGACGCCCTGCTTGCGGTAACCGGGGCGCTTGCCGTACAGGCTGGCCTCGTACACGTCGTCGCCGAGGCAGGCGCTCACCGACTTGTACGCGGCGTCGTCCGCGACGGAGTGCTCGGGCCTCTCGAGCGGGAGGACGGGACCGCTGTCGAGCCACTTCGTGATGCGCACGGAACCGGACACGTCGAAGGTGGCCTGCCCCTGCTTGCTCAGGCGCACGCCGCCATCCTTGTCCGAGGACCGGTAGCCGTCCTTTTCCAAGGCCCTGCGTGCCGCCTCCACGTCGAACGTACCCGTAAGCCGCTGCGCCTGGCCCGCGCCCACCATCAGTGAGGTGTCGACGTCCTTCGCGGTGAAGCCGTACGACTTCTTGGCGGTGGCAGCGGTCGTGCGCCTGCCGCTCAGCTCCCAGATGCCGAAGTCGCCGAGCCCGGCGTACAGCGCCTTGTCCGCGGCGACGAGCCGGCGCCCGGCATCCACGTCGCGGTACGTCAGGGTCTGCTCGCCCGCCGACGCGGGGACACCGGACAGGGCCGAGGTGAGTCCGGTGCCCCCCTCGCCACTCTCTTTGCCGTCGTCACCCTCGGCTCCACAGGCCGCGACACTCATGCCGAGCATCCCGGTGAGCACCAGCACCACACACCTCTTCGTCCCCATCCGCATACGCGGCAGTCTGACATGCACCGGCGTGGGCCGGTGCATGTCAGCGCCTCCACGAGGTGGCCGGGGGAGTGCCAGCTGTCAGGTCTACTTGGTGCCGCTGCCTCCGAACGTCCACACGGCGTGGTCACCCGGACCGACGACGAGCCTGGAGTGGCCGATCCGTTCGACGTGACGGTGGGTCACGGACCGGTTGAGCGACAGGTCGATCCGCTGCAGACCCGCATCCTCGCGCGTGACGGTGTCGAACCGGATCGAGGTGGTGCCGCCTTCCGCGACGACGCCGCCGGGAATGCTCGTGACGTCGAAGCCGCCGGCCCCTAGCAGCGGTACGGTGTCGGCGAGGTCGCCTTCGGTCACTGCGAGGCGGACGGAGGTCACGTCCCGCATCAGATGGGTGCGGTAGTCGTCGGACAGGTAGCGCTCCCGGCCGACGTCACCGGGGAAACGTGCCGGCTCGGTGTTGCCGCGCGGGTCGGCGAAGTACTCCGGCCGGTACTCCATCGCCCAGGCCCCGAACGCGTCGTACTCGGGGGTGGTGAGGAGGGCGTCGAACCACGGGACCGGGATGCCGTCACCGAAGTCCCGTGTCTGGAGGAATTCGACGGGATCGGCGACGCCCTCGTCCTTCAGCCGGCCCGCGACCGTCGCGATGTCACCGGCACGCTCGGTCGACAGGCCCAGCCCGGCAGAGCCGAGAGTGCCGTCCTGGCCGGCGATGTCACCCACTCCGAGCAACTCGAGATAGGTCTCACGGCCCATCAGGTACCGGCCGGTCCACGTCTGTCCGTCGGCACCGGTGGTGGTGCGTATTTGGAAGTTGGCGAAGGCACGCAGGTAGTCCGAGTGTTCGATGGCGTCGGCGGTCTCCCGGTCCAGGACACCGTAGGAGTGGTTGTAGAACAACAACTGCCGAGCGTGCGACGACCGGCCGTCCTCGGCCTGCGCTGTCCCCACGCCACCCCCGATCGCGCCGGAGAGGGCCACAGCGAGCACGGTGATCATCCGTATGGTGCGGCGAATCAGCATGCCATCGATCGTAGGGCGGTCAGCACGGGGTCGTGGAGCTTTTCCGGATCAGACTGAACTGACGGCGGCCCACGGGGCGGTGCTCCCAACGTCCGGGCGTGGCAGGTGTTTTCGAGGTCACTGCAGGGCGATCGTGACGGCCTCAGCGTCGGCGGGAGAGGGCGACACCTGCAGGCAGAGCACACCCCCGACGAGTCCGTACGCGGTCGGGATCTCGGTGCTGACTCTTGCTCTGATGTCCGGCCGGCTTCTCAGTCCAGCGTCGTAAACCTCTTGCTATTATGGCTGTTAACGATGGAGCGCTGCGACAGTATGGTGAGGAGAGAGGTGCTTCGCAGTGAGGAATTGCTGTTCGTTTTGTCGAGAAGCGCAATAGGAATGCTGCACTGACCTGTGGAAATTGGACCGCGAGGGGCGGAGAAACGTGGCGTCCCTCCGCGAATACTGAGTGGGCTGCGCGTGCTGGGCATGCACCCGGGACGCCATATTGGACTTCTACACGGGCATCATTCCGCTCACCCTCATCATGGCGGGCATTGCCTTCCTCTACGAATGGTTGATGATCGCCTTCATTGGCGCCACCCTCGGCAAAGGGCGTGGTCGTCGTCCAGGTGAGGGGCTGACCCGCAACACGAACCGGGCGGTCGTCCAGCGAAGTGGACCCGTCATGAGGTACTGGCAAGCTCGCGCTGGTTACCGGTATGTCCGGAGTGGCCGGGTCAGCAGGGACCCGCTGCTGACCGGCTCGTTCGAGGTGGTGGCCCTCACCGGCCGCCGCGTGCTGGAGGGCACCGGAGCAGGCCGCGATCGACCTGAGAGCTCCCCGGCCCGGCCTGCGAGGCAGTGTCATCACAGCGTTGCCAAGCGTGCTGATGTGGTCGTGCATATGGCCAGGAGCGTGGACTACACCGCCTCGCCGCAGGAGTTGCACGCCATCAACGCCGACGGCGCAGCACAGGTGACCGCGTTGGCCGAGGCCGTTGGCTGCTCTTTGGTGTTCGTCTTGGCGGCGTTCGCGGAACGCTCCACCCAGGCTCCCCGTGAGCCGGAGGTCGGTGCGCTGAGCCCCGCCCGGCCCTCGGCCCATCGCCGCCGTCCGGGGCTCCCGACTCGTAACCCCGCCAGCCGGGGCAGCAGTTCATCGATGGTGACGTCACACGCCAACCTGGGGCCGGCCGTTCGAGTCATGCTGCCGATCGTCCGCACGATCAACGCCTTCATCCGGCGACGAGCAGACAGCCATACCCGGAGTCCTCGGGCGCACCGGTGCTACGAACCACCGGCGTGGACCGTGCCGAACGGTAGGACATGCCGGGCCCCCAGCACGCGCTGTGCCTTCAACACGGCGAGGGCGCCCGAGTGGTTGGCGTGGTGCGGTGAGTGAGAAGGAAGCTGTCTCCTCCCACAGGTCCGCCCGAAGCCAGTGCCCGGGGACCTGTGGGTCAGGACTTGCGGGCGCGGTAAACCGTACGGCAGGGGATCTCCGTCCGTGAGCAGGAGCCGGAGTCGCACTTGAGGTCGGCGCCGCCGAAGCCGTGCGGCAGCGGCTCCAGGCCCGCCGTCCGCAGCGCCCCGGTGACGTCGGTAGGGTCGAAGTACCAACTGGTGAGGGTCTGGTCCACCCGCTGGACGCTCTCCCCGGTGCCGTGGGCCCCAGAGACGCGCAGCATGCCGCAGCGGGTCTCGGTGTCCCAGACACCGCGCTTGACCACGGTCGATTCGGGGGTGTCGGCGAGTGTGACGTGGTTCCAGTGCAGGAAGTGCGACTGCTCGTACAGGTCGAAGACGAACTCGCCGCCCGGCTTCAGCGCGGCCGCCACCGAGGCGAAGCACTGCTGCAGATCGCCGGTGGAGGGGAGGTGGTTGAGAGCGCCGTCGAGGCTGACGCATGCGGAGACCCGGGTGGGCAGTTCGAAGGTACGGGCGTCGGACTCGATCAGGGTCAGTCCGCCGTCCTCGATGCGGTCGGCGTGCCGCAGGCGCGCGAGGTCGAGCATCGCCTTGGAGCCGTCCACCCCGTACAGCGTCCAGTCGCCGTCGAGGAAGTGGCCCGCGGTCACGCCGGTGCCGCAGCAGATGTCCGCGGCGGTGCGGTCCCCGCCGGACACCTCCGCCAGGTGTGCCACCAGTTTCGGCGAGAAGCGGTCGACCCAGCCGGTGTAACTGGTGTCGAAGAAGGCTGCGAAGCCCTTGGAGTAGTAGTTGGGCATGGGGTCTCCTGACGTGTTTCGTGGGTGGGCGGAGCGGTCGGTTCAGGCCGGGACGGTGGTGGGACGCAGCCGCGGGACGACGCGTTCGGCGAAGAGCGTGAGCGTGTCCCAGTCCACGGGTGGGCGCAGGCCCAGCGCGAAGTCGGTGACGCCCAGGTCGCGGTAGGGCAGCAAGGCCTCGACGCACTGCTCGGGCGTGCCGAACACCAGGTACTCGGGCCACACCGGGGAATCGGGCGGGTAGACCGCACGCAGCCTCTCGAGCCTGCCCGGCAGCTCCGACAGGTCCTCGACAAGCAGGGCGCGAAAGGTCATCGAGCGGCGGATCTCCGCGGGGTCGCGGCCCACCCGCTCACACGCGTTCGCCAGCAGTTCGGTGCGTCGGCGGTACCGGTCCGGGTCCGTGAGCAGGCTGTTCCACACGTCGCCGTGTCTGGCGATCACGTCGAGGACGGGTGCGCTCGCACCGCCCACGACGAGCGGCAGCCGGGACTGCACTGGTGCGGGCCGGCAGTACCCGTCGGTGATGCGGACGTGTTCTCCGGTGTAGGAGAACCGTTCGCCCGACCACAGGCCCCGCAGGACGGCAGCGGTCTCCTCCAGCAGCTTCAGCCGCTCGGCGCGAGGCAGCCGCGGGAAGCCGTACTGGTCGTGCGCGAGGTCGGCGCCGCCGACGCCGATACCCAGTTCCACCCGTCCGCCGCTGACGTGGTCGATGGTCGCGGCCACCGCGGCCAGCATCGCCGGGTGACGCCAGGCGACCGGCGCGACCATGAGGGCGCCGCGGATCCGCCGGGTCCGGGCGGTCAGCGCGGCGAGCAGGGTGGTGCTCTCGAAGCACGGACCGTCCGGGCCGCCCATGGGCGGACGCAGGTGGTCGAAGACCGAGCACCAGTCGTAGCCCAGCTCCTCGGCCCGCTGCCACAGGGCCAGGATGTCTCCGTACGTCTCGTACTGCTGTCCGGAGTGGACCCCGAACCTGACGCCTGGCTCAGACGGCGGCATCATCGGTCCCCGCAGGGGTTCCCGGGGCAGCATCCGCCGCGGCCTTCCGGGCTGCCGGCATCGAGGCGACCGCCCTGGTCAGAGTGGTCAGATTATGGAACGTGTCCGGGGTGATCAGTTCCTCGGGGAAGGTGACACCGAACTCGGTCTCGATGGCCACCATCGTCGCGATGGTGCCCAGAGAGGTCAGGCCGGCCTCGTGCAGCGGGAGGGTCGGCGTGAGGGGGCCCGTGTCGGGGGGAAGCTGGCGGGTGACGAGGTCACGGACGCTCGCGTACACCTCGTCGTCGGTTCGTTCGGCCTGCGGAAGGCCCATGGTCCTCTTCTCCTTCGTCGGCGGGCTCGGCACGTCGTTCTCAGTGCCGGTCGAGGCTCACGGTGACGGTCTTGGGCCGCTGGTACTCGCTCAGGGCGAGGACGCTCATGTCCGTGCCGTGGCCCGAACTGCCGCGTCCGCCGTGCGGCAGTTCGGCGGTCTGGTCCAGGTGGCAGTTGACCCAGACCTCCCCGGCGTTCATCTCGTCGGCGATGGAGAGCACCGTGGAGGTGTCCGAGCCCCAGACGCTGGCGGCGAGCGCCTGCGGCACGGAGTTGGCCAGGGCGACAGCCTCGTCGATGTCTCGGGCCGCCTGCACGGTCAGCACCGGTCCGAACACCTCCTGGACGATGGCCGGGTCGTCGGGGGCCAGATCGGCGAGGATCCGGCCGGGCCGCCAGAAGCCGTGCTCCTCGCCCGGCCGCGGGGCGACGTCCGCCACGTGGTCGACGCCCGCCCGGCTGCTGTCGAGAATGCGGTCGTACCGGGCCGCCTGATCCGCGTTGTTGAGGGGGCCGAAGTCTGCTCCGGCGCGCCGGTCGCCCATCGCCTTGGCCAGTCCCTCGACGACCCGGTCGTGGTTCTCCCGCAGGGTGATGACCCGCGCCGGCGCCGCACAGCTCTGACCGGCGTTGTAGGTGACCGCGCGTACCAACGCCGCACAGGTGTCCCCGAGCGCGTCCGGCAGCACCAGCGCGGGGCAGTTGCCACCCAGTTCGAGGCTGACCCGCCGCAGTGCCGCGCGGACCATGACGTCCTGGCCGCCCGCCTCGCTGCCGGTGAACGCCACGGCGTCGACGTCCTCGCCGACCAGCAGCCGGCCGGTCTCGCGGTCGCCCGGCAGGGTCACGAGCACATCCGGACCCAGCGTCGTGGCGGCGTCCCGCGCGAGTAGCAGAGCGGTGTCCGGCGTGGTCAGCGCGGGTTTGAGTACCACGGTGTTGCCGGCGGCGAGCGCCGGGGCGATGCGCCAGGCGGCCATCATCAGCGGGTAGTTCCACGGCACGATCGCGGCGACCACTCCGATGGGTTCCCACCGCACCCAGCTCTCCCGGTCTCGCATGCGCCGCCCGGCCGCGGGCGCGGTATCGGCGCGGTGGGCGCCGGCGAAGAACCGCAGCAGGTCCGCGCAGTTCTCCACCTCGCCCCGCGCCTCCTCGGTGGGCTTGCCCGTGCCGGCCTGCTCGGCCCGGGCATAGGCGGCGAGGTTCTCCTCCACGAGGTCCGCGAACCGCAGCAGGCGCCGGGCCCGCTCGCGGGGCGTCAGCCGGGCCCAGGCGGGCTGGGCGCCACGTGCGGCGGTCACCGCTGCGCGGGTGTCGGCGGCGCGGCCGACGGGGACGGCAAGCCGCTCCTGTCCGGTGCGCGGGTCGTTTATCGGTGCGGTGAGCTGGTCGTGCGGCATGGCGTGCCTCCTGTCCGGGATCGTGCGGTGCTCTTCGATCAGCCGAAACGGTGAGGGGAGTGCGGGCAGCCCTTCGCCGCCAGTTCCTCACCGCCGGAGGCCTCGATGTCGCAGAGGCGACAGGTGATCCGGCCGAGGTCGCCGAGGAGCGCGGCGTACTCGGTGAGTTCCTGCCGCTCGGGGCTGTCCAGGTGGCGGTGTGGGGCGCCCACGGACAGGATCATGTGGTCCGTGATCGCGCCCACCGCGTGGGTGATGGCCCCCTCGACCATGTACACCTGGCCGGGGCGCGTCTCGATGATCTCCCCGGCGACGCTGATGGTCCCGCTGCCCGCCAGCACGAACAGCAGGTGGTCGCCGGGGTGGGTGTGCGGGGCGAAGCCGCTGCCTGCCGGTACGTGCAGGATGTCGGCGCCGACGTGGCCGCTGGAGAGCAGCGAGCGCCCGGTGGCGTCGGCGGTCTTGGACACCCGGGTGGGGCCGGGGCCCATGGGGATGCCGAGCTGCTGGGTGGTTCCGTCGAGGCCGAGGTCGGTGGCCCAGTCGCAGATCAGGAGAGGCTTGCGCCCGGTCGTGTCACCGGGCATCGGTACGGGTTCCTCGGCCGCCTTGCTCCGGCCGAGGACCGTCAGCAGTTCCACCGCCTTGGCCTCCCGTTCGGCCGGCGCGAGGCTGTGCAGCTCCTCGCTGAGTACTTCGAGGGCCTGCTCGACGGGTACGCGGTGGGTCGTTTCGGTCATGTTCTCAATTCCTTCGGGTCTGTTGAAGGTCGTCAGGCGCCCGGGTGGCGGTCGTCCTGACGGTGCAGGACAGGGATCGGTGGGGCGGAGCGGTCAGGGCCGCCCGGCCGCGAACGGGGTGCGGTTCAGGGTCTGGGCGAGGTGGCAGGCGAGGGGGGCGGCGAAGAGTCCGTGCAGCAGCGGGGAGAACTCCTCGCGCGTCCGGCCGTGGACCGGCAGCACCTCCCGGGTGTCGAAGGAGCCGAGGTCGTCCCGGGCGGCGACGGCGATGACCCGGCGGCCCAGTTCGGTGGCGCGCCGTGCGACCCGGCGGGCGTCCGCGAGGCTGCGGCCGGGCGGAGCCACGACGAGTACCGGCAGGTCCCGGGGGCCGGCGAAGCGCTCCACGTGGCACCACTCCTCCAGGTCCCGGCCGACGGCGAAGACGCCGGAGGTCTCGATCACCTTTGCCGCCGCGTGCAGGGCGGTGCCGTGGGAGGGCCCGCTGCCGAGCACGGTCAGCACGGGTGCGTCGGCGATGCGCCCGGCCAGCAGCCGGGTCCGGGCGACGGCCTCGCTCACGGTGGCCTCGACCGGGTCGGCCAGCGCCCGCAGTTCGCCGCGCAGCTGGTCGGCGTCGGCGCCGGTCAGGTGTCCGCGCGCCGCGCCCAGCGCCGTCGCCAGCAGCAGGGCGCCGAGCAGACTGGCCTGGTAGGTACGGATGCCCGGCGAGGGCTCCTGGTCCGGCAGGTCGAGGTGGATCGTGCCGTGCGCGGCGCGGGCCAGCGGACTCGTGGCGTCACCGGTGAGGGCGACGACCGTGGAACCGTCCGCCCGTGCCCGCTCCGCTGCCCGGACGACGGGCGGGGTGCGTCCCGAGGCGGAAACGGCGATGGTGAGCACCCGGGGCGCGGACCCGGCGGCCGGCCGCCAGTAGTGGGCGAAGGGCAGTGCGCTCACCGGTCGGCAGTCCACCCCGGCGAGGGAACGGTACGCCATCTCCACGGCCCGCGCGGCGTGGTCGCTGTCCCCGTCTCCGACGAGGACCACCGACTCGACGTCCGCGAGGCGCGCGGTGCCGGCCAGCGCCCGCGCCTGCTCGTCGAAGGCACCGGCGTGCACACGTATGTCGTCCGCCAGCCGCCCGGCCTGACGCAGTGTCACCTCTGCGTCGATGGGTGCGGGGGCGGGTCGGGTGCGCGACGTCGTCATCGTCCGGACTCCCGGACGATGTCGACGTAGCGGCGCACCCGGTCGGTGTCGACCTTGCCGCCCCACCCCCCACTCTCCAGGCACGTCCCGACGAATGCGCCGTCGGCGGCGGCGAGCAGACGTGCCGCGTTGCCGTGGTCGGTGTGTCCGGCCAGGATCACCGGCAGTTGCGGAACAGCCTCCCGGACGGACTCGATCATGCGCAGGGCCGTACGCTCGTCGGGGTGGGACAGCGCCACCGCGTCGGCGCCGACGGTACGGGCTGCGCGCGCCACCTCCGCGCAGGTCTTGTCCTCACCGAACCACTTGAAGTGCATGGAGTCGATGTCCGCCACGATGCCGACGCTGTCCGCGTCGATCGAGCGGCGGTAGGCCATCACCTCCAGTGGGTCGGGCCGCACCATGCCATGGGCGGTGAGGGTCTGGCCCACCAGTGCGCCGGCCCGCACGAAGTCACCGCCGGCCACCTTCGCGACAGCGAGGGAGGCCCGGGTGGCGTTGCGCATCATCTGGACGCCGACACGGAAGTCCGCACCGGTCGCCTCGGTGACCGCGCGCACGATCAGGCTCATCGCCGCGGTGCGCGCCGGGTCGGAGTCGTCGGTGACGCCGTAGACACGGTCGACGGTCTGCACAAGGCAGCCGTCGGCGCCGCCGTCGTACAGGGCCCGGGCGGACGCCACCGCCGTGGCCAGGAGCTCGGGGAAGGTGTCGGGGCGGTGGAAGGGGGTGCCGGGCAGCGGCGCCAGGTGCACCATCCCGAGGATCAGCGCCTGTTTGCCCTTGGAGGGATACCAAGTACTCATGCGGCGTCCCGCAGGTACGCGTCGAGCCGGTCCAGGGCCGGCGCCATGTCCTGCCAGGGCCGGGCGGTGGTGATCCGCATGACGGATCCGGAGAAGCAGAAGGTGAGCAGGCCGGGGAACATCGATACGCCCGTCTCGCGCAGCACGTCACGGAAACAGTGGTAGGAGTCGTGCTTCCCGGGCAGCTCCACCGCGGTGTTGATGGAGAAGTGCGGGCGCAGTACTCGTGCCGGGGTGTCCGCCAGACGCACGGTCGCCGCGTCGCGCAGCGCGGTCAGGTCCGACACCCGCCGCAGCCGCTCCGTCCGGTAGGTGCGGAAGGCATGACGCAGCTTCTCCAGGTCGAGTCCGTAGGACGCCTCGAACTCCTTGAGTTCGCCGTTGCCGGGCTCGGTCAGTCCGGTGATCAGCCAGCGCTCCATGCGGGCCAGCACTTCCACGATCGTGTAGAAGAACGACGGCGGCCCGCCGAAGGACGACGAGGCGTACTCGTAGTACTCGGCGATGAACGCCGGGTCGGCGAGGAACCAGCCCGCCTTGAGGCCGGGTGCCGACCAGGTCTTGGAAAGGCTGGAGACCCGGACCACGTTCGGTGCCGCGCGCTCGGCGCAGCGCTCCTCGTACTCGCCCAGCCATTCGTGACACTCGTCCAGGACGATAACGGTGGAGGGGGAGGCCGCGCGGATGAGCCGGCGCAGACCCGACTCGGTGACGGCCGCCCCGGTAGGGTTGCCCACGGTCTGGAGCAGCACCAAGGGTGTGTCGGGGGTGAGCGCCGCGATGAGCGGGTCGATGTCGGTGCGGCCGTCTGCGCTGTCCAGCGGCACCAGTTGCACACCGTGCCGGCGGGCGATCGTCTCCACCAGCGGCGGGTAGTTGGGGACGGCGCACAGTGCGGGTGCGGTGGCCGGGGAGACCCCGTGCAGCACGAAGT
Organism: Streptomyces sp. NPDC006552; assembly: GCF_040611655.1. NCBI lineage: Bacteria > Bacillati > Actinomycetota > Actinomycetes > Kitasatosporales > Streptomycetaceae > Streptomyces > Streptomyces sp. NPDC006552. The sequence continues at coordinate 25,614 of NZ_JBEXOS010000050.1, read as the reverse complement.
CCGCGATCGTGCTGACGGCGAAGGTCCCGCCCATGGTCATCGCCACGTGCTCCGGCAGGTAGCGCACGCCGTCGAGCCGGGCGCTCTCGTAGGCGGCGATCGCCTCACGTGCCGGGTAGCGCCCCCGCGAGTCGGAGTAGCCGTACCAGTCGCGGTCCAGGGCGAAACGGATGCACTCCTTGAGACTGTGCGGCAGACCCCACCGCTCCTCGTCGACGGCGCCGCCGGAGAGGATGTACTGCGCTTGGTCGCGCAGCCCGCCGTACAGGTCGTCGCGGAAGTACCAGTTGAACAGTTCCTTGACGAACCGGACGGTGGCCCGGGAGGACAGCACCTGCGCCGGTTCTACCGTGCGCAGGGGACGGCTGCCGCGCCAGGCCTCGGCGAGAGCGGTGTGGGAGGAGTGCTGCCCCAGCTCGTGCTCCACCCGGCCCAGCCACAGGTCGCGCAGTTCCAGCGGGTCGTCGGGACGACGGGCGCGGGCGAACACGTCGAGCACACGCTCGTCGACGCGGTTGATGAAGGCGGGGGACAGGCCGGTGGGCCGCGGTATGCGCCGGGATGTCGCCAGGGCCTCCGGGGATGCGTGGGAGGGCCGCGGGACGGCAAGGGAGTCGAACAGTGTCATCAACTTCTTCGCCTTCGTTCAGTGGGGGTGACGGGCCTGCAGGTGACGACGACGGCCTGGCCGGGTCCTAACGGATACGGAGGCGCTGGAGGTGCCGTTGCCTCCGTGGCGGCGCGGCAGCGCCGGCGGTCCGGCCGTGGAAGTAGTAGGTGTTGTCGATCACCACGAGCAGTCCCCGCCGCCAGGACACACCGACGGCCTCGTCCGGCGCGTACATGGCGGTGAGCAGATCGCGCAGCGCCGCGTTCACCGTCCCGGGATCGGTGTCCGGATCGCTGTGCGTCCAGCGCAGCTCCTGGTCGAGGAAGTCCCGATAGGAGAACACCCACCGGCCGTCCAAGTGGCGCGCGACAGCCGGCGCCTTCGGGCTGTCGCGGTAGCGGGTGTGCGACAGCACCTGGAGCGTGCCGGGCGACAGCCGGCGTGCCACTGCTCGCATCGGTGTCACCACGGTTTGGGCGAGATCGCTCCGGTCACCGGGCTCGGCGCACATCAACACGATGTACCGGGGCTGGTCGCCGACCGCGGCACCGCTGCTCTCGGAGTGCAGGCTCAGCGAGTTGCGGGCGAAGGGCTGCAAGGCCACCTCGGCGGTGGGGGCGTGCTCGCTGCGCAGGTTCAGGACGACACCACCCTGCACGAAAGGCTGCACGGCGGGGTCGGACTCCGGTATCGCGGTGCCCAGGAAGCGGCCCAGCTCGGTGTAGCGGTCGTGCGGGAGTGGTTCGGCGAGCTGGACGGCGGCCAGGCCCCGGTCCCACAACTGCTCGCTGATCTCCTGGTGGAGGCCGTCGGCGTCGTCGCTCCGATGGCCCGGCAGCCGCCGCACCGTCGGAGCGGGCAAGGGCGTCGCGTTGCTCAGCAGCCGCTCCCGCAGCGCGACGTGGGGATCGGACAGCGACGTCCGGAAGCTCCCTCGGGTGGGACGGGGATGCGTCGTGGACAGGACGCCTGAGGGCGCGGAGACAGATCGTTCCATGGCTGTTTCCTCTGCTCGGACGTACGGCACGGATGCCGATGGCCGCTTCGACTTCGGCGGCCGGCGGAGCCGGGGCCGAAGCCGGTGGTTCACGCCGCCGGAGCGACTGTAGGGACCACGCCGGAACCGCCGGGCAACTGGACGGTTCCCCACCGGACCGGTAGCGATAGCCGGCCGGTTAACAGCGGATTCTCCTGAGCGCCTAACGTGGCGGCCGCTTTGAGCCGTAGCCGGCATCCGGCGGGAAATGAGGCGTTCATGGGATTCACACACGGGCGCCGTTTCGCGCATTGCCCGTACTGCGGCACCGCCTACGCGGAGGGTGCTGACTGGCCGCTCGACTGCCGTGCTTGCGGAGAGACGCAGTGGCGCAATCCGCTGCCGGTAGCGATCGCGCTGCAACCCGTGACAAGGGAGAACGGTTCCCGCGGGCTCGTCGTGATCCGCCGCGCCCTTCCCCCGGGGCTAGGCCGGTGGGCGCTGCCCGGGGGATATGTGGAGACCGGCGAGGACTGGCGGGACGCGGCCGTGCGGGAGCTTCACGAGGAGACGGGCTTCGAGGCGTCGGCGCGCGGCGCGCGGCTGTTCGGGGCGTACAGCACCCGGGACACCCTGGAACTGTTCGTGTTGCTACCGGAACGTGCGGAGGCGCAGTTACCCGAACCGGCCCGGACCAGCGAGACCCAGGGGTGTCGTGTGCTCAGCGAGGTCACGACACTCGCCTTCGAGGGACACACCCGTGCGATGGCCGCCGTTCTGACCGGACACGCGGAGATGGACGGACCGGGAGCCGGCGCATTTCCCAGGCCCTGCCGCTGATTCCACTTTCTGGTCCGGTCCTCGGCGGGGACGTGCACCCACGCCGGCACCGCGGACAACGCGAGCTCCGCATTCTGGCCAACGGGATGCGACGCGTCCACACAGCCATCCTCGCCGCCCTCACCACCACCGACACCTCAGGAGCGGTCGACGGCAACGTCACCGGGAACGAACCGCTGAAGAGTCAGGTGTACGGACGGGCCACCTTCGGCGTACTGCGACGACGCCGCATTCTCCTGGAGCCACGCGGGCCCTACGGTCCCGCCGGAGCCGGTAACGCACACGGCAACGGGGTGGAGTAGTACCGGCGGCAGGCGTTGACGAGGGTCCGCTCGGACAGCGTGAACACGTCGGCGAAATCCACGCCGTCCGCGCCGTCCTGGTCGCGCCCCACCACCCGTCCCAGCACCACGACCGTGTCCTCGGCCGCGATGACGCTCTCCAGTTCGTGCCGTCCAAGTGAAGCGGCCTGCGCAGCTTGGGCGTCGAGTACTGCATCGCGGCCGCTGCGCAGCGGGCTGCCGGGGTGGCTGAGGGTCACATCCTTCTCGGTGAGAGAGGCGTACCCGTCGATGTCCCCGATGTCCAGGTAGTGGTAGGTGAGCAGCACGTGTTTCACACCGGCCGTCACCGCCACCGCCGGGCCGGCATACGACATCCGCAAGAGGTCACCCTTCATGACTGGAAAGCCCTTTCGGAAACGGCAAGGGTGGCGACGCCCCCTCGAGACGCCCCCAAGTCATGATTCGACACCGGATTAACTCCCCGCTATCGCGCCGGTATCCCAGGCGGCCGACCGGCCGATGTCCACCGCCGTGGTCACCGTTGGTCCTGGTGCCCCGTCGGCGCCGTGCCTACCTGCCGAGCGTTGTCACCGACGAGGCGGTCGCTTTTATCAGGATCTCGATCGTCTGCCGCGGTGCCTAAGGCGTCGACGAGCACGATGGTGTACCCGCTTCGTGGACTTGCTTTCCACCTGGTGCGACTTCTTCTAGAACCTCGGGTCCCAGTCTTTAGGTGTCCATGATCAGGGGATGGTTCAACCTACACTCACGCCTGAGCGTGTTGGGTTATGTTGCACGTTGTGCGGGTTGAGGAGGGTGCATGGACGGGTGCATGGGCGCTGCGCAGGTCCAGCTTCGCGACCGGGGGGCGGGCTTCGCCTTTCAGGTGCTGGGCGAGCTGGTGGTGAGCAACAGCCGGGGCGTCGTGCGCGTCACGCCGGGCCGGCAACAGGTACTCCTCGCTGCCCTGTTGCTGGAGAGCGGGCGGTTGCAGAGCGTCGACCACCTCATCCGGTTGCTCTGGGTGGAGGAGCCGCCCGGGACGGCCCGAACCCAGGTACAGATCTGTGTGTCGCGGGTGCGCAAGACCCTCGCGGACGCCGGAGTCGAGGCAACCATCGTGACCCGTGCGCCGGGTTACGCCCTGCACATCGACGACTCCGCCCTCGACCTCACCATCTTCCGGCGCGCCGTGTCCGAGGCCGACACGCTGGCCCGGCAGCACCGGGGCGCCGAGGCGGCCGCTACCCTGCGCGCGGCGGTCGGGCTGTGGCGCGGTCCGTGCCTGAACGGTACGCCCAGCGACGCCCTCGCGCGGGTCGCCCAGCACATCGACGAGGAGCGGCTGACCGCCACCGAGTCCTACCTCGAACTGGAACTGGGGCTCGGCCGCCACCACCAGCTCACCGCCGAGATAGCCGCTCTGGTGCGCGAGGAGCCGCTGCGTGAGCGGCTGCGCGGCCAGCTCATGCTCGCCCTGTACCGCTCCGGCCGGCAGGCGGAGGCGCTGGAGACCTACCGGGAGGGACGCAATCTGCTCAGAGAGGAACTGGGCCTGGAGCCCGGCGAGGACCTGCGCAGACTGGAGCAGGAGATCCTCAACGGGGACGCCTCGCTGCGACTGGAACAGCCCACGGTCGCCACAGCCGCCGCCTCCCGGCTCGCCCTGGTCCGGTCGGCCGAAGAAGCGCCCGCGGAGACAACGTTGCCGGACGATCCCTCTTCGGCCAAGCGTGACCACGTACCGCGGCAACTGCCCATGGACACGGCCGACTTCGTCGGCCACCAGGACTTGATCGCGGAGGTGGAGTCCGTACTCACCAGCACCTCCCCCGACCGGGCCACGGGCATCGCCGTCATCGCCGGACGGTCGGGCATCGGCAAGAGCACCTTCGCCACCCGGGTCGCACACAAGCTGGCCGACACCCACTTCACCGACGGTCAGCTCTACTGCCAGTTGCGCGGCGGCCGCGCGGACCCGCTCACGCCGCGGGAGGTTCTCGGGCGCTTCCTGCGGGCACTTGGCCTGCCCGGACCAGCGATACCGGAGTCTCTGGAAGAGCGCGGCGAGACCTACCGCAGCATGCTGGCGGACCGGCGGATCCTGGTGGTCCTGGACGACGCGGTGAGCGAGGAGCAGATCTTGCCACTGCTGCCGGGCAGCCGCTCGTGCGGCGTCCTGGTCACCAGCAAGGCACGGCTGACCGCCCTGCCCGGCGCCCACCGCGTCACTCTCGACGTTCTCGACCAGCAAGAGTCGCTGCACCTGCTCGAGAAGGTCGTCGGCGAGAGCCGGGTACGCGGTGAACAGGAGGCGGCCGCGGCGCTGATCGACACCGTGGGAGGACTGCCGCTGGCGCTGCGCATCGTGGCCGCCCGCCTCGCGGCCCGCCCGCACTGGCCGCTGGCGTCCATGGCGCAGCGCCTCGTCGACGAGAACCGCCGTCTTGACGAACTGACCCACGGGCAGCTCACCGTACGGGCCAGTCTGTCCGTCACCTACGACAACCTCGCCGACGCCGACCGCAGGCTGCTGAGGCTGCTGAGTCTGACCAAGGGATCGACGTTCCCCGGCTGGATCGGCAGCGCCCTCCTCGACGCCCCCAACGCCAGCCCCTACCCGTCGGACCTGATGGAGCCGTTGGTCGACGTGCAGATGCTCGACGTCGTCGGCGCCGACGCCACCGGGGAGCCGCGCTACGGGTTCCACGACATCATCCGCCTGTTCGCCCGCGACCGGCTGCTTTCGGAGTCCGACGAGGGCGAACGCAGAGCCGCCATCCGGCGGATGGGCGGCGCGTGGCTCCTGCTGGTCACCAAGGCGCAGGAACGCATCTTAGGCACCAGCATCTACAACGGACCGGCCCCGCGATGGCACCCGTCCGAGACCCATGTCCGCCGCCTCCTGTCCGCACCGCTGGAGTGGCTGCACACCGAACTGGAGAATCTGAGCCTGACGGTGGAGAGCCTGGTGCAGGAAGGCGAGGACGACTACGCGTGGGAACTCGCCGTCAATCTCGCCCCCCTCTTCGAAGCCCGCGGCTACCTCGACCATTGGGCGCGCACCCACCGCAAGGCGCTGACCGCGGTGCGCCACCGCGGCAACCGCCTGGGCCAGGCGGCCCTGCTGGCCTCCCTCGGCACGCTGCACATCAACCACCACAACCTGCCTGAAGCGCGTAAGGCGCTGACGGCGGCGCTGGAGTTGTACCAGAGCCTGGAACACCACCACGGCATCGGCATGTGCCGCAGGGACCTGGGCATCCTGGAACGGCTCTGCGGCCGCGACGCCTCCGCGCTGGGGTACTTCCAGGAGGCGGAGGCGGAGTTCGAACGATGTCCCGAGCCCTGGGCACGGGCCTCCGTGATCGTCCAGCGCGCGGCCGTCCTGCTGCGACAGGGCGACGCCGAGCGGGTCGAGACGGAACTCGGCGAAGCGCTGGGGATCTGGCGCGACCTGAACTATCTGGGCGGACAGGCCCGCGTGCTCCAGCGCATGGGCCAGCTCCACCTCCACCGGGGGCAACTGGAAGACGCCAACAAGGCCCTCGCCGGGGGCCTGGACATCGTCCGCGACGACCGGGACGTGATCGGCGAGGGCTACATGCTCCTCGAACTCGGCCGGGTCCACGCCCGCCAGGGCGACCTCGCGCGGGCCGCCGGCCTCTTCAACCAGGCGCTGGACCTGCGCGCCGGCATGATGGACCGGGCGGGCGTGGCCTCCGTCCGGGTGGACCTGGCCGACCTGGCGCGGCGGGCCGGCGACCCCGCCGCGGCGCGCGCCCTGCTCGCCGAGTCCATGACGGTGTTCACGGCCACGGGCATGATCGAGGAGCACGATCGGGCTGCGGCCCTGGTGGCCAGGCTGCCCGCCCCAGGCCTGGCAGCGGAGCGGTGAACCGGGCACCGGTGCGTCGGCGGGTCAGTGGGCCAGGCCCAGTTCCTCGGAGAGTGACGAAGCCAGCTGTGGGCGCAACACCTTCCCGGTCGCGGTGCGCGGGATGCGCGGCACCGCCACGATGTGCGAGGGCACGAGCGCTCGCGGGAAGCGCGAGAGCAGCGCGTCCCGTGCGTCGGCGGTGTCCCCGGGCCCGTGCAGCGCCACCGCCGCGATGATGCGCTCACCGGTGAATCGGTCCGGGACCGTGACACAGGCCGCGTCCCGGACCTCGGGGAGGGCGCGCAGAACCCTGTCCATCTCCTCCAATGAGACGGTCTCCCCGGACACCTTGGCGATGTTCTTCAGCCGGCCGGTCAGCACGATCAGGTCACGGCCTTCGTCCGTCACCTGGTAGCCGAGGTCCTGGGAGTGGAACCACCCGTCGCGGAAGGCGTCGGCGGTGGCCCCGGCGTTCCCGGCGTAGCCGGACATGACGTTGAACCCGCGCATGCACACCTCGCCCACCTGCCCGGGTCGCACGGGCTGGCCGTCCTCGCCGAGCACCGTCACCTCGTTGCCGTACACCGGCACGCCCACCGACGGGATCTCCGCCTCCAGCACGAACCGCCGGTAGGCCGCCTCCGAGAGGTCCGTCGGCATCGTGGTGGAGAAGTTCGTGGTCTCGGAGAGGCCGTAGCCCTGGAGCACCCGCGCCCCGAGACGGTCCGCGACCGACCGTGCCGTGCGGGCGGTCAGCGGCGCCGCCGCCGAGACGAAGTAGTCGAAGTCCGCAGGTACTTCCACCCCCCGCCAGGCCTCCACGATCGCTTCCAACACCCCCGGAACCACACTCGCGATACGCGGACGGTACTGCCGCAGCGTCGTCGCGTACGTCAGCGGCGAGAACGACTCGGCGAGCACGGTGTGCGCCCCGGCCGCCATGGTGCCCAGCACCGTGAAGTGCGCGCCGTTGACGTGGTGGATGGGCAGACAGGCCAGCACCCGGTCGCCGGGAGCCAGACCGTGGTGGCGGCGCACCGCTTCGGCGTTGGCGACGGCGTTCACGTGCGACTGGGCGACCAGCTTCGACGCCGCGGTCGAACCGGAGGTCGCGAAGTACAGGGCGTCGGCCGCCGGGTCGAGCACCGGAAGGGGCCGGTCCTGCTCGGCCACGTCCTGCCAGCGGGGCAGCACCGTGCAGCCGGGACCGAATGTGTCGGTGTCCGGGGGGCACAGTACGGCCAGCGCGCCCGCGGCCTCGATCTGCTGCGCGCGGCGCTCCGGCGGATCGGCCGGCCCGAGCACGAGCAGCCCGAATCCGGCGCGCAACACGCTCAGCAGTGCCAGCACCGACGGCACGTCGTTGGCCGGGGCGAGGGCCAGCACGGCCGGCCGGCGGGTGCCGAACTCGGCGCACAGCCAGCTGGCGAGGGCGCGGGTGGCGATCTCGGCGGTGCGGTAGTCGAGGACGGTCTCGGTGCCGGCGTGGGACACGGCGGTGATCAGCGGGGCATCGCCCCGGCGGCGGGCGAAGAAGCGCAGCGCGTCGAACGGGGTGCGCCACGTCGAACAGGGGAAACCGGGGCCGGCCCCCAGGTAGGTGTGTGCGCGCAAGTGGTCGGTGGACGTCATGGTGATGGCAACTCCTCGTAAGGCGCGGCGGGAACGGGCGGGTGGGCGGTCCCCGCCGGACGGCTCAGGCTCAGGAACGGGTGGGGACGCGCAGGGCACCGGTTCGGGCGGGCCGTTGCGCCCAGGCCACCACCGCGCCGGTCGGCAGGGCCGCGAGCAAAAACGCCCCTCCCAGCACGAACCAGCCGGGCGTCCCCCAGTCGATCAACAGGACGGTCAGCGCGGTGGGCGCCAGCATCATCGCGGTTCCGTAACCGGTCATCGCGAACCCCTGGTACTGCCCCTGTTTGCCGGCGGGGGCGAGAGTGAAGGTGATGTGCCACGACGCCGCCGACACCAGCAGTTCGGCCCAGACGTGCAGGGCGCCCGCGGCCAGCAGCAGCACGTTCGAGGCGAGGGAGGATCCGCCTGCCGAGAGGGCGAAAAGCGAACAAGCGGCGAACAGCACCAGCCCGGAGGTCCGGCAGGCCCGGACCGCGCCGGGCATCGTGCTCACCCGGGAACCGACGCGCACCTGGAACAGCACGACGCTGACGGTGTTCAGCACGAACAGCACGGTCACCATCGCCGTCGAGGCACGGGTGTGGGTGGTGATCCACAGCGGCAGCACGATCTCCAGGAGCATCGAGTGCAGCGCGAGCACCGCCCCGAGCGCCGTGAACAGCGCGAACGGCCCGTCGCGCAGCACCGCCCACTTCGGCTCGCCGGGCGGCGACGCGGGTGACGGTGCCACCGCCGGCAGCGTCGCGAGCAGTGCCGCGGAGGCCAGGGACCCCAGCGCGTTCCCGCCGATGACGACGGCGAACGCCGTGGGGGTCGCGTGGTGCAGGGCGAGGCTTGCCAGCGCGGCGCCGGCCGCCATCCCAGCGTTGTTCGCCGAACGGATCATCCCTTGCGTCCGCACCAACCCCCGGCCTTGCGTCAACCCGGCGATGAGCGCCTGCTGCGCCGCCCGGGCCCCGCGCTGGAACGCCGTGAACGCGCACGCCACCACCACGAACGCCAGGAACGAGCGGACCAGCAGGTACCCGGCCGCGGCGAGCCCGTTGAGCGTCATGAACAGCACGGCGATGCGCCGGGGACCCCGACTGTCCGCGAGGTGCCCCAGCGGCACGCCGGCCAGCAGGCCGACCGCTCCCGCGATGGTCAGACCCAGCCCCATCGCGGTGGGTGACAACCCGGCGATCCGGGTGAAGTACAGCGCCGAACAGGTCAGGAACGCGCCGTTGCCCGCGGACATGAGGACCCCAGCGGCGATCAGCCGGTGCGCGGGGCCGGAGGTCGCTGACATCTGTGTGGAGCTGCCCTTCTCAAGTGATCGAGCGGCCGGTTCAGGACAGCAGCAGTCGGGGCCGGTGGACATCGAGCCAGGCCGCGAGGTTCAGACAGCGCTCCAGCCCGCCGCGCACGGCCGGGACCGTCTCGTCGTTCACGGCGTTCTCCAGCCACGCCCTGCTGACCAGGTCGAACACCGGGTGGTCCGCCGTGGCGAGGAGCTCCTTCGCCTGCCGGCGCAGCGCGGTCGTGTAGCCCGGGTCCTGGATGGAGGGGTACGCGCTCTTCACCCGGTCGACGACGGACGCGGGCAGCAGGTCCCGGACGGCCGCTCGCAACAGGCTTTTCTCCCGGCCGTCGAAGCTCTTCACGGCCCACGGCGCGTTGTGCACATACTCGACCAGACGGTGGTCGCAGAACGGCACCCTCACCTCCAGGCCGACGGCCATGCTCAGCCGGTCCTTGCGGTCCAGCAGCATGCGCATGAACCGGGTGATGCCGAGGTAGGAGGTGACCCGCCGCACACGGGTGTCCTCGTCGTCCCCTGGCAGGTGCTCGACCTCGGCCACCGCGTCGGCGTACCGGTCGCCGATGTAGGCGGGCAGTTCGAGGGCCGTGAGCAGTTCGGGCCGCAGCACGCCGCCGTCCCGGCCCTGGCTGCCCGCGGCCACCCCGTTGGCGGGGGACATCCACGGGAAGGTGCCCGCACGCTGCGCCGCCGCGGAGCGATGCCAGTGGTAGCCGCCGAAGACCTCGTCGGCGCTCTCCCCGGACAGCGCCACCGCGGAGTGCCGGCGGACCGCATGGAAGAGCCGGTAGAGGGAGACGTCCGTGTCACCGGTGCCGCTCGGCATGTCCCGGGCGGTGATGACCGCACGGCGCACGGCCGGATCGACGAGGGAGCCACTGTCCAGCAGGATGTCCGTGTGGGCGGTGCCCACGTGCGCGACCATGTCACGTACGTAGGGGGCGTCCGGTGTGGGCCGGGCCGCATCCGGTACGTAGTTGTCGCTCTGCCCGGCGAAGTCGACGCTGAAGCTGTGCACCTTGCCGCCCCTGCCGCCCAGCTCTCGTGCGGCCAGTGCGGTCACCGCGCTGGAGTCCAGTCCGCCCGAGAGCAGCAGGCACAGCGGCACGTCGGCGACCAGTTGGCGGGAGACGATGTCCTCCAGCAGCCCCCGCACCCGGGCGACGGAGGTGTCCAGGTCGTCGGTGTGCTCCGCGGTGGCCAGCGCCCAGTAGACGTGTTCACGCAGGCCCCGGTGGTCGACGGTGGTCACCGTGCCCGGCCTGGCCTCGCGCATCCCGGCCCACACCGCGTGCCCCGGTGTCTTGACGAAGCCGAACAGCTCCCGCAGCCCGTCGAGGTCGACGCTCCGGGTGGCCAGCGGATTGGCGAGCAGCGCCTTGGGCTCGGAGCCGAACAGCACACCGTCCGCCGTCGGTTGGAAGTAGAGGGGCTTGACACCCAGCCGGTCGCGGACCAGCACCAGCTTCGCCGCGCGGGCGTCCCATACGGCGAAGGCGTACATGCCGTTCAGCCGATCGGCGACCCCCTCGCCCCACTCCAGATAGCCGCGCAGCACCACCTCGGTGTCGCCGGCCGTCCGGAATATGTGTCCGCGGCCGCGCAACTCGTCGCGCAGCTCCCGGTAGTTGTAGACCTCACCGCTGTAGACCAGGGCCAGGCTGCCCGCGGGAGTGTCCAGGGTCATCGGCTGCGTGCTGTCGTCGAGGTCGATGACCGCGAGCCGCCGGTGGCCGAGGCCGGCGTGTCCGCGGGGGTCGGTCCAGGTGCCGACCGCGTCCGGACCGCGGCAGGCCATGGTCCCGGTCATCGACGTCAGGGTCGGCTGCTCCTGGTGCAGGTCGCGCTCGAACGCGACCCATCCGGCGATACCGCACATGTCACTTGTCTCCAGTGGGAAGGCGCGGGGGCTGGGTGGGCGGGCAGGGTCTCCAGAGCCGGCGGGCGGCTAGCGGCGAGCGCGGCGCCCGGCGTCGAGCGCGCGCCGGACACGGCGCAGGCTGCTGTCGCGGCCCAGCAGCGCCAACGTCTCGTACAGCGGGGGCGTGATCTGACGCCCGGTCAGGGCGATCCGCAGCGCGGCGTATGTCTGGCGTGCGTCGGTGCCCAACCCCTCCTTCAGCCGGAGCCGTACCGTGTCCGCCGTCCACTGCGCCAGGCCGGCCAGGAGGTCTGCGGCCTTGCCCAGCGCGATGGTTTCCGGGTCGCCGAGGTGCGCGGACACACCGTCATCGGGCAGGAACAGGAATTCCAGGGACTCGGCCGCCTCGACCAGCGTCTTGGCGGCGTCCTGCACCAGCGGGACGGCACGCTCCAGCAGCTCCCGCTGGTCCGGGGAGGGGTCCGGCGGGAGCGCTCCGGTGCGCACCATGAAGGGCAGGAGCGCCGCCGTGTAGCCGGCCGTGTCCATCCGTTGCAGATGCGCGGCGTTCAGGTCGGTGATGACGGCCGTGTCCAGCCGGACCGGACGCGTGCGGATGCGGCTGACGTCGTAGTCCTCGATCAGCTCCTGCCGGGTGAAGACGGTGCTCCCGGAGGAGTGCGACCAGCCGACGGAAGCGAGGTAGTTGACGACGGCCTGCGGAAGGTACCCGCGCTCCCGGTAACCGAGCACCTCCGCCTCAGGGACGGCTCGGGTGAGTTTCTTGCCCCGGGAGTCCAGGACCGCGGCGATGTGCCCGAACCGGGGGGTGAAGGTGCTGACCGCGATGCGTCGCAGCGCCGCGTACACGGCCAGTTGACGGGGCACGGAAGGCAGCAGGTCGTCGCCGCGCAGACTGTGCGTGATGCCCATCATCGCGTCGTCCACCGGATTGGCGAGGGCGAAGAGCGGGTCACCATTGGCCCGCACCATCACCGGGTCGGGAGTGCTGCGCGCCGGGAAGACGATCCTCCCGCGCACCAGGTCGTCGTAGACGATCTCCTCGTCCGGCATCCGCATCCGCAGCACCGGGGTGCGGCCCTCGGCACGGTAGGCGGCCTTGCGCCGTTCGGACAGTTCCCGGTCGCCGTTGTCGTACCCGGCCGTCGCGGCCCGGCCGGCCGCCAGATTGCGGGCCTCGATCTCCTCCCGCGAGGAGAACGACTCGTACAGCTCGCCCGCCGCGAACAGCTTGCGGGCGACCTCCAGGTGTATCTCCCGGCGTTCGCTCTGCAGGTAGGGCCCGTGATCACCTCCCACGCCGGGACCTTCGTCCCAGTCCAGACCCAGCCAGTGCAGCACCTCCGTCAACGGTTCGTAGTACTCGGCCATGCCGGTCGCCGCGTCCGTGTCCTCGATGCGGAGCACGAACCGGCCACCGTGGTGACGGGCCAACGCCCAGTTGACCACGGCCGCACGGATCAGACCGATGCTGGGCGGCCCGATCGGCGAGGGGTTGAAAGTGGTGCGCACGCTCGCGGCCGCCCCCATGGATGTGGGCTGCTGAAGGGGCATCACGGTCTCGCTTTCTGTCTGCCTGACTGACTTTTCTACCGGCTGTGCAACCGTCGCCGGTAACGGTGGGGCCACCGGCCGGTAACGCCGGGATCGGGGGCGACGCGGCGGCGGGGAGCGGTCCACGAGGGGCTGGTTACCGGGGCGTGCGCGCGGATTACCGGACCCGTTCGGCGGTGGCCGACACAATGGCGGCCCCATCCGGACGTGAGGAGATCAGGATGCCGGGAAGCGTGTTGACGACACACACCTGGGAAGTCGCCGCGGATGCCGACGAGGTCCACGAACTGCTGTGTCTGAGCGACCGGTACCAGGGGGAGCGGTTCGGCTCCCCCGTGCCCCGGCGCAACGTCGCCACCACCGCCTCGCTGGTCCGCGACGGCCTGGTGCATCTGATGCGCAGCGAGGGCCGGGCCGCCGCCATGTTCACCCTCACCCGGGTACCGGCCTTCGAGGAACCGCCCGGCACCTTCCCGTGGGCCCAGGCGCCCGCCTACCTCAGCAGGCTCGCAGTCCGGCCCGACCTCGTCGCCGCCGCCTCGCTCGCCGGACCGCTGTGCGTACGGCGGGCCCTGAAGCTCGCCGCCGACAGCGGCGCGGACGTTTTGCGGGCCGAGGCCAACCCCGATCTCACGGCCACCGTGGACTGCCTGGAGCTGCTGGGCTTCCGCCGCTGCGGCACGGTGTTCGGCGACACCGCAGGGCTGCGGCGGACCCACCTGTACCGCCCGCTGCCGTGACCCGTCAGTCGGTGTCACAACCGAAGCGGTAGACGGTGCGGTGCCGGTGGACCTCGCCGGGGTCGAGCCGTGCGGAGGGGTAGTCCGGGCGGTTCGGCGCGTCCGGCAGCGCCCCGGTCTCCAGGCAGATCCCACAGCGCGGCCGCTCGGGGAACCAGTCACCGGTGTAGACGCCGACGGCCGGCTGGTCCGTGGCCACCCGCAGCACCCGGCCGCTGCCCGGGTCCGACAGCTCCGCGAGGACCGGGCCGCCCCCGGCGAAGAAGCAGTTGTCGACGGTGACACCGTCGAGCGGGCGTTGCACGGTGAAGTCCCGCGCGGTGCCGCGCACGTCCTCCGCGGGACCGGGCAGCGGGATCAGGTCCGCATCGAAGCGCACCGCGTGCGTCGAGTCCAGCCGCAGGCGGTGCCCGTCGATGGTGCCCGCGCCCGCGAGATTCCAGAAAGCGTGGTTGGTCAGGCCCACCACGGTGGGCGCCGTGGTGGTCGCGGTGTACTCGACCACCAGCGTGCCGTCGGGACCGACGCGGTAGCGCGCGCCCGCCGTCAGCTCGCCGGGATAGCCCTGGTCGCCGTCCGGGCTGCGCACGGACAGCCGCACCTCCAGGGCCTCACCGTCCCGCGACGCCTCCGCCGACCACACGCGCCGGTCGAACCCCTCGGAACCGCCGTGCAGATGGTGCGCGCCTTGGTTGCGGTCCAGAGTGTGGCGCTTGCCGTCGAGGTCGAACTCACCGCCCGCCACACAGCGGCAGTAGCGACCCACGGTGGCACCGACGTACTGATTGCGCGAGCGGTCGAGGTATGCACCGAGGTCGGGCAACCGCACGCAGACGTTGGCGTACCGGCCCTCCCGGTCCCGGGCACGGACATCGACGAGGGTGGCGCCGTAGCTCCACACCGTCACCGCCGGCCCGGCGCCGGTGTACAGCGTGTACGACTCCACCTCCGCCGCGGGATGTCCGACGCGGGCGGGTGCGACACCGACGGTGGTGCGCTCGATGTGGGGACCTACGGCCACAAGGACTCCTTCCGGCACCGGCGACACGGTGCATGTCTACCCAGAGCGACGGGCGGGCCGTGCCCGGCCCGGCCGTTCGACGGTAGCCACGAACATCCCGCGCCCTGCCCACTGCGCGGTAACCGCGGCGCCGCGACCCGCACCGTGCCGGCAACCAAAGGGCCGCAGCACACCGGCCACGGCAGTTCCCGCGGCGATGGCGCCGCAGTTACCCGGCTGGTTTTCCCCCCGCGTTAGCTTTCGGAGCACGGCGACGGTCCGATTCCCGGCAGCACGTCCGATCGAGACAGGTGAGACGAGACATGAAAGACGGCCTTGCGCCCACCCAAAGCGCGGTGTTCGACCGCGTGCACACCCTCCTGTGCGACCTGTTGTTGTGGGAGTCGCTCCCGGCCGACTACGACCTCGGGAACAGTGGCGTCTTCAACTCCGCGAAGTTCCTGGAGCTGTTCGTCGCGCTGGAGACGGAGTTCGACATCTCCATTACCGGCGCCGACATCAAGCAGGACACCTTCCGCACCCTGAACTCGATCACCCGGTTCGTGTGTGCCAAGCAGGCGGTGGCCTGACGTGGTCGCCGGTATCACCCTCAGCAGTTGCACCCCCGCCGACCATGCCGAGGTCTGCGCCCTCCAGGAAGGGCTGTGGGCGGGCGGGCCGGCGAGCAACCAGGCGTACCTGGAGTGGAAGTACCACGCCAACCCCTTCCTCGACGACCGCTACACCGTGCTGGCCCGCACCGGCCCGGCCGACGGCTCCGCACTGGTCGGCGTGGTCGGCGTGTTCGGCTCCCCCTGGGAGTACCGGGGACGCCGCCTCACCCTGCCCTGTCTGACCGACACGATCCTCGCGGACAGCCACCGCAACAGCCCGCTCTTCCACGAGATGGTCGACGAGGTGCTCACGCGGCTGCGCCGCGACGGCATTCCGTGGCTGCTCGACTTCGGCGACCAGGGCACCGTACCGGCGCTGCTCATCCGCGGCTGGCAGCAGGTCGGCGTCTGGGGACAGTCCGTGCTGACGCGGACGACCGACGCTGACCCCGGCGGCCCCTGGGACGACCTGCCCGTCCTGCGCGGGGCGCGCTCCGGGCTCCGCATCACCGCCTCACGCACCCCGGACCTGAACGCCATGACCGAGGTCGTCCGCGACGTGCCCGACGACGGCCGGGTCCGCGTGGCGCGCGACGCCTCCTACTTCGCGTGGCGCGCCGCCAACCCCCTGGCCCGCTACTTCCACCTCGTCGCCCGTTCGGAGGAGGGAGGCGCGCAGGGCTACCTTGTCGCCCACCGCTCCGGCGTGGACGGCGACGACGGCCCCACCCCCACCACGGTCGTGGAGTGCGAGGCCCGCACCGAGGAAGCCTACGCCGACCTGGTACGCGCCGCCCACGAGACCCTGCCCGGCACCCGCGTGCTGATGTGGACCCGGGACACACCGGAGGCGGCCGCCAAGGTCCTGGCCGACCTGGGCGCCGAATTCGTCGAACCGACCGGCCGCCCCACCCGGGACCGGCCGCTTCCCGGCCTCCTGATCCGCGAGACCGGTGCCGCACCGGACCCGGCTGGACTGCCGGACCTCATTCGGCTCGACGCCTGGGACTTCCGCGGTGTCTCCGGCCGGGGCTGGCGTTAGGGCCCTTGTGACAGATACCCGCGGCGTCGTGACGCCCGGCGCCGGTTTGCGGCCGACCCGGGCCGTTCCACGAGACGAAGAAGGGCAATGACGTGACCGGTCACCAAGCAGGCGTGTTCCCGGGCGCCACTCTCGTCGGCGAACGCCGGCGACTGGCGGCATCCTCTGTGGTCGAGCTGATCGCCCGCCGCGCCGCCGACACCCCCGAGGCGGTGGCACTGGAGTGCGACACAACCACGGTCACCTACCGACAACTGTGGCGGCGCAGCATGTCCATCGCCGCCGGACTGCGCGAGAGCGGCGTGGAGGCCGGCGACATCATCGGTGTCATCGCCCGCCGCGACGCGGAGACGGTGGCGGCGATGATCGCGGTGATGGCCAACCGCGCGGCCTACGCGCCGATCGACCCGACCAACCCCCTGGGACGCGTGCGGCTCATCCTCGACCAGGTCCAGCCCCGCTGCGTCCTGTGGGACGGCACCGGTTCCGTCGAGTACGCCTCCGGTTCCCCGACGGTGGACACCACACACCTGCCCGACCTGCCGCCGGGGTCGACCGCCCCGCTGCCGGACGGCGGCCCCCGCCACGACGACCTGGCCTACGTCGTCTTCACCTCCGGCTCCACCGGAGTACCCAAGGGCGTGCTGGTGGAGCACCGCTCCCTCGTCAACTACATCGGCTGGGCGGCGACCCACGTCCTGCCGGACGCCGGCGGCGCCGCCTGCCCGCTGTTCGCCAGCATGAGCTACGACCTCGCGCTCACCACCCTCTGGGTGCCGCTGGCGCATGGCCGCACCATCGTCATGATGGACGGCTCCTGGGACTACGCGCGCCTGTACGCCGAACGGCCCCGCCCCTACGACTTCATCAAGGCCACTCCCAGCCACTTCCGCCTGTTCGAGCGAATGCTGCGGCCGCAGTACCGGTCGGCCGCCAAACGCCTGATGATCGGCGGCGAGCCCCTGGAACCTGCCATGCTGCGGGAGATGGGCGACCGGCTCGACGGTGTGGAGGTCGTCAACCACTACGGACCCACCGAGACCACCATCGGCTGCTGCGCCCACCGCTCCACCGTGGACCGCCTGCCCGACCTGCCCACCGTGCCCATCGGCTCCCCGGCCTGGAACACCGGCGCTTACGTGGTGGACGACCGCGGCGCCCCGGTCGGCGTGGGCGGCCACGGCGAGCTGATCATCAGCGGATTCGGCATCGCCCGCGGTTACCTCGGCGGAGGCGGCGGCGACCGCTTCCTCCATGATCCCGAATTCGGCGGCAGGTCCTACCGCACCGGCGACATCGTCGAGGTACTGCCCGACGGGGTGCTGCTCCACCTCGGCCGCAAGGACGGCCAGCTGAAGGTGAGCGGCCACCGCTTCGAACCGGCCGAGCTGCGCCGCCACGCACTGTCCCTGCCGCACATCGCCGACGCGGCGTTCGACATCATCCGCGGCGGCGTCCTGGACGCGGTGGAAGCCTTCGTGGTCCTCGACGAGGAGGGCACGCGGACCCCACCCACGGAACGCGCCATCCGCACCCAGCTCGCCTCCCTGCTGCCCGGTGAACTGGTGCCGCGGCGCGTGCACATGGTGCCCGCGATCGAGGTCAACGCCAACGGCAAACGGGACATCCAGGCCACCAGGGCGCTCGTCGAGGCGAGGACGGCCGTCCCCGGGGCGTGACGCCTGTCCGGGCCCGGTGTCCCGGTCCGGACACACGAAAGGAGAAACCATGCGGAACGTTCCGGCGCAAGCCGACCCGCGACCACCCGAGCACGACGTCGTCGTGCTGGGAGTGACGGCCAGCGACGCACACGCGGTGGCCAACCAGCTCATCGCGCACCACCTGCGCGCCGAGGGCTACACCGTGATCAACCTCGGTGCCTGCACGCCCGTGTCGGAGTTCGCCCGCACCGTGCGCGAGAACCCCGGCGTTCTCGCCGTGCTGATCGGCAGCCTCAACGGGCACGCCCACCACGACCTGCACGACCTGCCCGCCGCCCGCGCCGCCGGCGACCTGCGTTGCCCCGTCGTACTGGGCGGCAACCTCTCTGTGGGCAGCCACAAGCACCCGAGCGCGCTGGACGACCTCCGCAAGCTCGGCGTCGACCACATCCTCACCGACCTGGACGAACTGCTCCCCTTGCTGCGCGAACTGGCCCAGCGGCCCGCGCGGCCCCACCTCCCTGAAGCCGCATGATGAGCGACACGCACCGTCCCGCAGCCGCGCTCCTCGCGGCCGACATCGCCGACACGGACCTCCCCTCGCTCGCGGACACCGCCCGGCACGTCCGCGCCCGGGGCACGCCGACCGTCCGCGATGTCCTGGCCCGGTCGGCGAAGGACCAGGTGGTGGCCATCCAGCCGCGGTGCGGGGTGGGCGGGCACGCCGAGATGCGGGAGCTGCTGCGCGCCCTGGACACCGGCGCACAGCCGGACATCCTCACCATCACCATCGACTCCCACACCCGCTTGGGCCGCTTCGAGGCGGCCGCCCGGCTCGCCGCCACCGACCCGGCCGCGCTCAACGGCTACCCGCTGGTCGCCCACGGCTGGCGGCGCGGCCGGGAACTCGTGGAGGCGGTGTCCGTGCCGGTGGAGATCCGGCACGGCTCCCCGGACGCCCGGCGGCTGTTCCGCACCGCGATGGCCGCGGGCGCCACCTCCTTCGAGGGCGGCGGCATCTCCTACAACCTCCCCTACTGCAAGGACGTGCCGCTCGCCGAGTCCCTCGCCCACTGGCGCGAGGTCGACGCCATGACGGGCGACCTGGAACGCGCCGGGCTCACGGTGGACCGCGAGTTCTTCGGCAGCCTCACCGGGGTCCTGACCCCACCGTCGATCAGCCTGGCCATCGGCATCATCGAAGCCGCCCTCGCCGCCGCCGAGGGCGTCACCTGCCTGTCGCTGTCCTACCCGCAGGGAGGCAACATCGCCCAGGACGTGGCCGCGCTGCGCGCCATCCCCGAGCTGGCGCGGCGCTACTTGCCGACGGGCGTCGAGGTCTACCCGGTGCTGCACGAGTTCATGGGCGTCTTCCCGGTCCGACGGGCCCACGCCGAGCAGCTGATCTTCTACGGGGCGCTCACCGCCAGGCTGGGAGGCGCGGCCAAGCTCGTCACCAAGACCCACCAGGAGGCGCTGGGCATCCCCGACGCACAGGCCAACATCGACGGCATGCGCCTGGCCGCGCTCGCGAACTCACCGCTGCTGGATTTCGTCACCGTCAACACCGAACGAGTCGAGGAGGAACTGGCCTGGCTGCTCGACGAGGTCGACGACCTGGTCGCCCCGGTGATGGGCGCGGCCGACCCGGCATGTGCCGTCGTCGCTGCTTTCGCCGACGGCACACTGGACGTCCCCTTCAGCGCGAGCCGGCACGCCCGCGGCGACGTGCTGCCCTGCCGGGACGCCTCCGGCGCCGTCCGCTACGCCGTGACCGGTGCGCTGCCTCTGTCCGACGCCGCGCTGAAGCGGCACCGCGACGGGCTCGGGCTCGCCGACGGTGCGCACTCCATGCGAACCCTGGTCGAGCGGGTCACGCACGACATCAACCACTTCCCGCGCCTCTTCGGCGAGAGCGGGCCGTAGAGGTCCCCAGTACCTCCGGGCCGTTCGGCGCCACCGGCCGCATGTCGTCCAGCTCGTGCACCGCGGCGGGCCGGACACGGACCGCCTCCCAGCCCTCGGGGGGCTCGGGACCCACGTGGTAGGTGATGCCGGCCTCGGTCGCCCGGCGCGTCTCCTCGCACACCCGGACCTGCCCCCGGGGGGCCATCGTGACCAGTCGCAAACCCCGGTCGAGTGCGCCACCCGTGACGGTCAGATCGCCGCCCGACCCCGCCGGGGGCGAGAGCAGGGCCTGCCCGGTGGCCACGGCGACGTTCACCTGCACACCCGGGGCGTCGGCCGCGGGGCGGCCGCCGCCGAGCCGTTCCAACAGCGCGAAGGCGGCGCGCACGGCCCGGGTGGCGTCATCCCGGTGGGAGTCGTCAGCGCCGAACACGGCACAGAACAGCGGCGCGGCCGATGCCACGAGGCCCCCGTAACGGG
The DNA here is from genome assembly GCF_040611655.1 of Streptomyces sp. NPDC006552. NCBI lineage: Bacteria > Bacillati > Actinomycetota > Actinomycetes > Kitasatosporales > Streptomycetaceae > Streptomyces > Streptomyces sp. NPDC006552. Next base: position 5,208 of record NZ_JBEXOS010000050.1, on the reverse strand, counting down.
CGCTCTCCTGCCGCAGCACCGCCTCGGCGTCCGCGAGGATCCGCTGGACACCGTCCGCGCCCTGCTCATCGGCCAGGTCGTGTCGGACCCACAGCAGGACGACGCTGACCCGTCTGCATCCGAACTCCGTGCTGTGCCGCCGGTGGCCGGGATCCATCAGCGACACCGTGCGGCTCGCGGGCGCGTCGCCGGGGGCATCGGCCGGTTGGCACGCTGGCTGCCGTGCCACGAGGGACGCGACCCGCAGACGCTCGGGCATCCTTCGGCGCTCGACCGCCGGGGAGGCGGGCCCTTCCAGACTGTCGGCGTGCGCCAGGATGGCACGTTCCAGTTCCTGGAGTTCACGGGACGGTTCGAGGCCGTACTCCTCCACGAGCTCGTGCCGTATGCGCCGGAACACCGACAGTGCCTCGGTCTGCCGGCCGCACCGGTAGAGGGCCAGCATGAGCTGAGCGCTCAGCCGTTCCCGCAACGGGTTCTCGGCGACGGCCTGTTGCAGGGGGCGCAGGACCTCGTGATGGTCGCCCACCGCCAATCCGCTCTCGGTGTACTCCTCGAAGGCGCTCAGCCGCTCGCTCTCCAGACCGGCCAGTTCGGGCCAGTTCAACCCGTCCTCGGCCATATCGGCCAGCGCCGCTCCCCGCCACAGCCCGAGGGCCTCGCGCAACGTGCGGGCCGCGGCCGTGTGCCGGTCCGCGCCGGCCTCGGCCCGCCCCTGTTCGACGGCTTCCCGGAACCGGAACAGGTCTACGGCTTGGGGGTCGACACGCAGTTGGTATCCCGGAGCACGCGTGAGCAGGTGCGCCCGGGCGTCCGGGTCCCCCTGGGCGAGGTCGAGCCGCAGGCCGCGGACGGCGTTGCCGATCATTTTGCGCGCGGTGCGGGGCGTCTCATCCGGCCACAGCACGTCGAGCAGTTTGTGCGTGGCCACGACCCGGTTGGCGTTCAGCAGCAGACAGGCGAGCAGTCGACGTTTGATCACCCCGCCGATCGGAACGGCCGTGCCGTCCACGCTCGCCTGGAGCGAGCCCAGTATGCGGAATTCCACTTCCACTCCATCTCCGCTGGGAGAACCCCCGTCCGCCGCGGCACCCGGGGCCGCGGCGCGGATGAGACCACTGCTTCAGGACCAGGGGTTGGTGCTGTTGTCCGACAGACGGCCCTCGGCCCGGGCGATGGAGACGTGCTGCGGCTTGGCGGTGGTCTCGGCGACCGTCACCGCTCCCAGCAGCGCAACGGCGGTGGCGATGACGGCGGCGACCCTGACGGACGCAGATGTGCCCACGAAGTTCGGCTTCATGACTGTTCCCTCACTTGTTCCGCCGCTGTCGGTTGGTTCGAAAGGAAGGTAGGAGATGCTGCAATCCCGCTCCTTTAACGTCGCTATCTCCGGCGGATACTGCTGCTATCAGTCATGAGAGAGGGACGCCTGGCTGTCGCCCCGCACAGCGGTGGCCGGTTCGCCACGACGCCGATTCCGATAGAGGGACTGAGCTTCTTCCCGGGGCCCGATCCGACGGGCCGTCATGGTGAGGAGAATAGGCGGGTACTGCCGTGTGGTGTGAGGCGGCGTGCGCGCTGCTGCGGCGGTTCAGTGGTATGCCGACCGCCCGTGGGACAAGTGGCATCGTCACCACAGCTGACGCTGGACCCGTGACGCACGCCTGACGTGGGTACATCTGGTGCATGGAGGTCAAAGCCCAGTGATGGAGGAACTGCTCCCCGAGCCGGTGGTGGCTGTGGAGAGCTACGGTGATGAGGGGGCCGAGGCCGCGTCGCTGTATCCCGAGGAGCAAGCGCTCATGACACAGTTCGCGGCGACGAGGCGGCGCGAGTTCGCGACCGTGCGGTTCTGCGCCCGACGAGCCATGGCGGAGTTGGGCGTTCCTCCGGCGCCGGTGCTGCCCGGTGAGCGCCGTGCCCCGCAGTGGCCGGCCGGTCTGATCGGCAGCATGACGCACTGCGAGGGCTACAGCGCCGCCGCTCTCGCCCACGCCACCGACCTGGCATCGGTCGGCATCGACGCCGAGCCCCACGACGCTCTTCCGCAGGGGGCCCTCGAAAAAATCGCACTGCCCTCTGAGTCGGCCCGGCTCGTCCGCCTCCAGGCACAGGGTCTCCCCGTGCACTGGGACCGCCTCCTCTTCAGCGCCAAGGAGTCGGTCTACAAGGCGTGGTTCCCGCTCACCGGCGAGTGGCTGGACTTCTCCGAGGCGGACATCGACATCACGGTCACTCCATGCTCCGCCCCCGCCCCTACCGCCCTCTCCGGCACCTTCCGAGCCCGGCTCCTCATTCCCGGCCCTGTGGTGGACGGGCTGCGCCTCGCAGCCTTTGCGGGCCACTGGACGATCAAGGACAACCTGGTCGGCACAGCGGTGACAACCCCGCGCGCCGGGAGCTGATCAAACCGCGCGGGACCTCGGCCGGCTGCATGCGACAGCCGACGTGGGCGCAGCGGCGGCGGGCCGCGGCAAGGGCCCGGCCGGGCCGCGCTACCTCGCGCCGGGCACCGAGCACCGGTACGGGCGTCACCCAAGAGGAGTTGGACGACGACGTACGACGGCCCGCTCCCCCCGTTCTGTTGCGACATGTGCCAAGTGGTGTCCGACGCCACCTCGACGAGCCGGCTCCTGGCCAACGCGGCGTATCCGCGGTGCGTGGTGCCTTCACCGTGCACGTCTGGGCGGTGGTGGTGCCGGGCTGTGCGAGGTGCCGGGGTGGCTGCACGGCGACGGCGGTACCTATGAGCAGTGCGTGCACTACAACCCCGGCCCCGCGGAAGATTTCAAGTCCAGTGAGAGGGTCGTGGCGCTATGAGGTGTGTGGTGCGGGCTCCTGGCGCTTGGCCGGGTCGTTGGTCCATGCCTTCTGGGGTATCTCGGGTGGTCGGGGGCGGCGGCCGAAGCGTTCGGGGTGGCGGGCGTATGCCTCGGCGAGTGTCACAGCGCGCTGGTCGCGGACATCCTCGGCGGTCCCGAAGTGGACGGAGGCCGGAGTGTGCCAGCCGATCCCGGAGTGCCGGTGCGCGTGGTTGTAGTACGTGAGGAACGCGTCGAACCACTCACGGGCGTGGGCCAGGGAGTCGAACCGTTCGGGATAGTCCGACGTGTACTTCGTGGTCTTGAACTGGGCCTCGCTGCAGGGGGTGTCGTTGGAGACCTTCGGCCGCGAGTGCGACCGTGTCACTCCGAGGTCGATCAGCAGCTGGGAGACCTTCTTGCTCGTCATCGAGGTGCCCCGGTCGGCGTGCACGGTCTGGGGCACGATGCCGTTGCGTGTGATGCTCTCGCGGATCAACTCCTCGGCACGCTCGGCCGATTCGGCCGCCTCGACGGTGTGACCGACGATGTAGCGGCTGTAGATGTCGATAATGACGTAGGCGTGATACCAGAAGCCCTTGGCCGGTCCGGCCGCCCTGGTGATGTCCCAGGTGAACACCTGCGACGGGGCGGTGGCGACCAGCTCGGGCACTGTCTTGGCGGGGCGGGTGGCCTGTCGGCGGCGTTCTCCGCACTGGCCCTGCTTGCGCAGGATCCGGTACATCGTGGAGATGGAGCAGTGGTAGCGGCCGGCGTCCAGCTCACGGGCCCAGATCTGGACGGGCGGCAGCGCGGCGTACTCGGCCGAGTTCATCAACTCCAGTACCGCCGCCCGGGCTTTTGCCGTCAGTGTCGAGGGCTGGAGGCCCGCCTTCCTGGGCTTTCGCTCCGAGGGGGGCGCATCCCGCGGTAGTGGGTGGCCCGCGAGCGGCCGGTCAGCCGGCACGCGGCGGTGATGCCCAGCTGGCGCTCGACACTGGCGAAGGCGTCGCCCGCGACCGGGCTCGGCGTCACGTGTCAGTCCGCGCTCTCGGAGATCATTTCCAAGAGCACGGAAGCTTTCCCCATGACCTCCAACGCGGCTTTGTTCCGCGCCAGTTCCTTCTGGAGGCGCACCACCTGGCGGCGCGGTTTCTCGTTCTCCGTCTCGGCGGCCGACTTCTTCGGCCGGGCGGGGCTCGTGCGCTTGTCGACCAGCTTCTCCAGGGCCCCGGCGTCCCGGGCGGCCCGCCATTCCTTGACGTGCGAGTGGTAGAGACGCTCGTGGTGCAGGACCGCACCCTTCTCGTTCTTCGGGGCGGCGCTTGGTGCGGGGCGAGATCAGCCCGCGCTCGATCGCCTCGGAGAGCGTGAGTTTGCAGGCGACGGGTCCGAAGACGGGGGAGTCCTCGCTCATGCCTGCCACCAGCCGCGGCTCCCCGCCACCCTGGCCCTCAGCACCGCCTGGAGGGACCCACACGCGCGGGGTTGCGGTCATGTACAGCCACCGGGCCGCATGCAGCTTGTCCTGGGCGTGCACGGCCGCCCACGGCTTCAGCCCATCCCCGCTCGTTCTGTGGGCCTCGTCGACCACTACCAGGTCGAACTCCTCAAGACCGAGCGCGTGCGCCTTGCGCACCACGTCGACGGACGCGTACGTGCCGAACAGCGTGACGGTCTCCAGGTCCCGCACCCAGGCGGCCAGCTCGTGCTCGTCGGTCGCGCAGGGCAGGCCGCCGGAGTCCTTCGCGGGTAGTGAGCACACTCCGACCATTGCCCCGCTCCGGCCGCCGTCCTGGCGCCAGGCGGTGGCCATCTGCACCAGCAGATCCAGCGTGGGCACCAGTACCAGCACCCGTTATTTGGTGGACCTCACCGACTGGTGAGGTTTGGTTCCAAGCGGGGCCCCAGAGCGACATCTCCCTCACCAACGCATACCGAACTGGTCGAGGTCGTCGCGTCGGCGCACGGTGAGTTTGTCGGCGCGGCGGCGGGTGTTGGCGAGGAACATGCCCAACGCGACGGGCACTCCCTCCCCGACGCGCTCGGCTCTGTGCGCGCTTCGGCCGGCCTCCGCGAGGGGTACGACTTCGGTGTGCTTGCGCGGCACGTTCAGGTGTCCTTCGCGGGCGTGGAAATAGTGCGCGGCACTCAGGTCGAGGTTCCATTTGTCGTCCTGGGTACGCCGCAAATGCCCTCTGGGTCCATGGCGCAGTACTCGGCGAAGCGTTTGGCCGGCCTGGGTGTGCCGGTCACCGTCAGGGCCTCGGAGTTGCCGTTTGCACCATGGGAATGCCCTGACCGGGGAGCCGTGGCGGGGCCGCAGCCGGGTCAGCCAGCGGCCCCCCGGCACGGTGAGCGGTCGGGGGGCTGCCCGCAACCCCGAGGGTGTGTGCGCGCCCGGCGG